>NZ_JAXCIS010000122.1:0-10086 GCF_034044025.1 Pseudomonas sp. SED1 | reverse complement strand
GGGTCTGGAAATGGTGTTCGGTTCAGCGACTCAACTCCCGCTTCAATACCTCGCGATCAATCGACTTCTGCCACCCGCATATCGCCAGGCACGCCACACAATTGCCCAACACATTGGTCAACGACCGGCACTTCATCAGACGCTCCACCCCCAACAACAACCCCACCCCTTCCAGTGGCACCAGTTGCAGGATGTTCAAGGTGGCAATCAGGGTAAACAGCGCCGAGCCCGCCACGCTGGTAGACCCCAGCGAGGTAAACAGGCAGATCACCAGCACCGCCAGCAATTCGGGAACGGCAATTTCCACCCCGGCCAGATGCGCCAGAAACATGATGGCGGTGGTCAGGTAAATATTGGTGCCGGCCAAGTTGAACGTATAGCCGGTGGTCAGCACCAGGCGTACTAATTGGCGATCACAGCCCAGCGCCTCAAGTTTGCTGACACAACCGGGAAGTGCTGCCACTGATGAGCCGGTAAACGTCACCAACAACAACTCTTCTTTTAAATAAATAATTAACCGAGTCAATTTAACGCCGACCAGGCGCGCAATCGTCGCAAACACTAAAATCACGAAAACCGCACACGCCAGGTAAATAACCACAATAAACTTCAACAGCGGTAAAACAGAACTTAAACCGTACTTCCCCACCACAAACGCCATCGCCCCAAAAGCCGCGAGCGGTGCAAATTTCAAGATAAAGCGCAACAGCAAGAACAGCCCGGCGACTGCTGCTTCCAACCAGCCGAGACAGCGGTTGCCAACCTTACCGCCACGCCCCAGCAGCAGCCCGCACAGCACCGCCACCAGCATCACCTGAAGCACCAGACTCTGGGTAAAAACCCTGTAAAGACTGGACGAAATCGAGGTCATGGACAGCTCATGCAGGAACGCTTCCGGCGCAACAGGCGGCGTCAGGTGGTCAAAATCCAGGTTAGCCACTGCCGTGTGATCCAGGCTGAACAGCCACCCCGTCGACATTCCCAACACCAATGCGGCAAGGGACATCAGCTGGAAATACACCACGATCCGCCCCACTACATGCCGATGGGACGGCTCGCGCTTGATACCTGCGACACCCGTCGACACCAGCACAAACAACAGAAACGGCATCAGTAATCCGACCACTTTTATAAAAGCGTCACTGAGCAATTTCATCTCGACCGCCACGCCCGGATAAAACAGCCCCAACACCATGCCAAGTGCAATGGCAATCAAAATTGGAAAAGTGGCGTTAGTGGAAAATCGGGCTGGCATCAATGCTCCATGGTCTTTTTATTTATTGTTATTGTCGGATCAGGCCACTTTCGGCATATTGGTTGCCAAGGCGCATTCAGGCCACAAATAATAAAGTCTTGTCACGGGATATACCACCATGGAACTTCGCCATTTACGTTATTTCATCATGGTGGCCGAAGAGCGACATTTCACCCGTGCCGCCGCTCGCCTGAACATGCAGCAACCGCCCCTCAGCCAACAGATTCGCGCTCTGGAACAAGAGCTGGGGTTCGACCTGTTCAAGCGCCACCCCAAGGGCGTTGACCTGACGGCCGGCGGCCTGGTGTTTCTCGATGAAGCGCGGGCCATCCTCGCCCGCGTCGAACAAGGCTCCCTCAAGGCCGCCCGCGCCGCTCAAGGCATCGAGGGCACACTGATCATCGCCTTCACCAGCTCTGCGGCTGCCCACCCGCTGATCCCGCGCATCATCCGCGCCTACCGCGAGCAATACCCGGGCGTGGAACTCTCGATCAACGAAGGCAGCGCCCGGGAAGTCACCGAAGACACCATCGAAAAACGCATCGACATCGGCATCCTCCGCGCCCCGGTCGGCGACCACCAGAGCCTGACCTTCCACCGCCTGCTCAACGAAGAAATGCTGCTGACCCTGCCCGTCGGGCATCCGCTGCTCAAGGGCGCCGAGCCACAAATCACCATGGCCGACCTCAAGGACGAACGCTTCATCCTGGTCCGCCGCCCCGGCGCGCCGGGGATGTACGCCAACCTCATCAAGGCCTGCCAGAACGCCGGTTTTGAACCGAAGATTGCCTTTGAAGTGGAGCGCATGCTGACCAACGTCAGCCTGGTGGCCGCCGGTGAAGGCATCTCCGTGGTACCGGCGTCGATGCGCGATGTGCACCGCGAAAGCGTGGTGTATTGCCGGATCAGCGATGCACGGCCACGATTATTGGCGCCGATCACCCTGGTGCGGCGCACGTTCAATCCGTCGGCGCCGTTGCAGAATTTCATTGGGTTGGCGCGGGAGTTGGCGGGGGTTTATCGCAAGGGTTGAGTCATCGCGTGAAAACTCTCGGTGAGCAGTTCCACTGCCGCGCGGATGCTGTCGCTTTGCCGTGGAACGGCGTACAGGCCGTAGTTGACACTCAAGATAGGCCCATCGCCTTCAGCCAAGGAAATGATGCGCATGGTCTCCGGCCGAATATTCTCCGCCGGCAGCAAGGCCACACCCAATCCACCCTCCACCGCTGCGGTGATCACGCCAATGTTCGGGCTGGTCACCGTGACCCGAAAATCCCGCCCGGCGTTCAGCAAGGCATCAAACATCAAGCGCCGCCAGGCACAGGGTTCGGCATACACGATGACATCCAGCGGCAGCGCCGCATCAATGTCTTCATCAATCGCGCACACCCAGTACAGCTCGACGTTCCAGGCGTGCACAGGGTCGGCGTTGAACGACGAGCTGACGCCAATGGCCACGTCCAGCTCGCCGTCATTCCAACGTTCGGCGAGTGCGTCGCCGTGATCAACAACGACCTCCAGGTGCACATGCGGGCAGGCGCGCCGCAGCCGGCCGAGCGCTGCCGGCAACGCCGATACCGCCACGTCTTCCGAGAGCCCCACGCGCACATTGCCCATCACCGTGCGCTCTTTCAGACGCGCTGCTACCGTCTCGCCCAAGGCCAGAATGCGCGTGGCGTAGGTGAGCAGCAGTTCGCCTTCGGTAGTGGGCACCACGCCCCGACCTGTTCTGCGCAACAGCCGCTGGCCCAGCAACTCCTCAAGCCGGCGGATTTGTGCGCTGAGGGCCGATTGCGCCCTGCCCGCCTGCTGGGCTGCGCCACTCAGGCTGCCGTGCTGGCATACCGAGATAAAGGTTCGTAGCAGATAGGGTTCAAACGCGTCAGATATCATGTTTGGGTTAACTCTGAATCAACAGCTATCACCCTACCTCGATAGCTTGAGCATGACTACTCTGCTGGAACCTTATCAACCAGGAAGAGCCTCATGACCCAGCTCCAGAACCAACGCATCGTACTGGCCGCCCGGCCCGATGGGCGCCCGCAACCCAGCGATTTTCGCCTGGAGTACAGCGCGATTCCCGAGCCTGCCGAAGGCGAAGTGTTGCTCGAAAATCTTTACCTTTCCCTCGACCCCTACATGCGCTGGCGCATGAGTGCCGCCAAATCCTATGCCGAGCCAGTGGGCATCGGCGAGGTGATGGTGGGCGGCACGGTCGCGCGGATCAAACACTCACGAAACCCGTTGTGGCAAGAGGGCGACATCGTGCTTGCCTATGCCGGCTGGCAGCGTTTTGCGCTCTCGGACGGCCTTGATCTGCGGCTTCTGGATCCGGGCATCGCCCAACCCAGCACAGCGCTGGGAGTTCTTGGAATGCCGGGGTTCACCGCTTACTCGGGGTTGCTCAATATCGGCCAACCCAAGCCCGGTGACACCGTTGTAGTGGCGGCGGCGAGTGGCGCAGTGGGCTCGGTGGTCGGCCAGATCGCCCGCATCAAAGGCGCACGCGCCGTGGGTATCGCGGGTGGGCCGGAGAAATGCGCATTCGTGAAAAATGAACTCGGGTTTGATGCCGTCATCGACCATCGCGCAGCGGATTTTGCCCAGCAGTTGGCCGAAGCCTGCCCCAATGGAATTGACGTTTACTTCGAAAATGTCTCGGGGGCGGTTTGGGATGCCGTGAGGCCGCTGCTCAATGACTTTGCGCGGATACCCGTATGTGGGCTGATCGCGCATTACAACGACCGCTCGGTGCCTGGGCAACAGGTCGACCGACTGCCGGCGACTATGCACGACATCCTCGCCAAGAGCCTCACCGTGCGCGGCTTTATCCAGACCGAGTTTGTTGACGAGCAGCAGGACGACTTCTTGCAGGAAGCCGCGCAGTGGATTGATCAGGGCAAACTGAAGTGGCGCGAAGACATTGTCGAGGGCCTGGAGCAAGCGCCTGAGGCGTTTATCGGGCTGCTGGAGGGGCGCAACTTCGGCAAGTTGATTGTGCGCCTGGCGTGACGCCTCAATCCACCACGAACAACTTCGCCCCGACGGTAGTCGATGACCGATGCCCTTCCATGTCATTGCCCACCTGATAACTCATCCCGGCAGTCAGCGTGAACTGCCGGCCATCCTCCAGCTCGGTGTGCAACTCACCTTCCAGGCACAACAGGATATGCCCGCGCCAGCACCAGTGATCGGCCAGGTAACCGGCGCTGTACTCGACCATGCGCACGCGAGTTGAGCCGAACTGACAGGTGCGCCAATACGCGCTGCCGGTTTCGCCGGGGTGCAGCACCGGTTCGAGGGTCGACCAGTCGGTAGTGCCAAAGGGTATTGCGCTCAGGTCCATGGTTTTCTCGGCATTGAATACGTGTGGATGAACCGTACCGATAAGGTGAATGCCGCGATAGAGACAGATCCGCTGCATTTGCGGGATACAGGGCAACAACTCTTGGTATCCTGCCAACCCTCTTCGCATGGAAGCCCGTCGATGAAGATCGATCCATCCTTTGTTGTGCATGAGACCGGGCATTGGCTGCTCAATCATCACCTGTCATCCTCGCTGCCGGGCTACCTGATGCTGGGCGCCAAGGCGCCTATACAATCACTGGCTGATATGCCCGATGCGGCGCTCGCGGAGCTGGGCGGATTGCTGGCCAAAACCCAGCGAGTGATGGAAGCGCAACTGAAACCCAAATGGCTTTACATCAGCCGGTTCGGGCATATGCCGGGCTTCCCGCTGCACTTTCATTTCATACCAGTGTATGGATGGGTTGAAGCGCTGTTCTGGCAGGATGAGCGCTATCGGGTGTTGCAGAATTTCGGGACGCAGCAGAAGGCAACCGACGGTGCGGAGCTGACGCTTTTTATCTGGCGGGAGTTTGGTGAGAGTCCTACGCCGCCGGTGGTTCAAGGAGCTTCGGTGAGCGAGGTGATCCAAGGTTTACGTACCGCATTCAATACCGAAGGCGGCACATAACCTGTGGTGAGGGGGCTTGTCCCCCGTTGGGCTGCGCAGCAGCCCCAAAACAGTCACTGAGTTCTGCCTGCAAGACAGCGGCAGCCTGATTGGGGCCGCTTCGCAGCCCAACGGGGGACAAGCCCCCTCGCCACAGCAAGCCTCCCTGCCACAGTCTTTTTGTCGTGTCAGCGGACACTGTGCAGGTGTTTACGCATAGGAATACAGGCCAACTGCAACCCCGACGGCGAGTGGTAGATCGCCTGTTCATCGCCCACATACCCACACCGCCGATAAAAATCCGCTGCATTCAACGTCGCGTCCAGGATCACTTCCTCGATCCCCAATTCCTGCGCCAACGCCTCCAGATACACCAGCACCTGCTTGCCAATCCCGCGTCCGGTAAACCCGGGCAGCACAAACAGCGCACCGATTTCGTTGTTCGCCAAATCCAGCATCCCCGTGGCCACAGGTTCACCGTTCACGCAGCCCAGGTAAAAATGCTTGTCCATCAGCGTGTCGTAACCGTCCTCGGCGGCACCCCGGGTCCACAACATCATCTGCTCAGACGTGTAGGCGCCGATGCATTGGTTGCGTATGGCCAACAGGCGAATGTCGAAGGCTGTCTGTGCATCTTCCAGCGTGGCGCGTCGTATCTCGAGCATTTGTCCCTCCATGGACGTCAGGCGTTCTCGTCACCCGGTCGGGTAAACGAATAGCGGTCAATATCGGTCCTCAGTTGCCAGCCCTGGCCCTGCCAATAACGAGCGGCGCTGTGATTGGTCTTGAACACATCCAGGTGGCATTTGCGGATGCCCAACTGCGCAAGGCTGGTGAGGCAGCGCTCTACCAGCGCGTTCGCAATGCCCTGGCGCCGATACTCAGGCAGCACCAGCAGATGCTGCAAATAACCGCGCCGGCCATCGTGCCCGCACATCACGCACCCACCCAGCACCCCGTCGATCTCGGCCACGAAACTCATGCCCGGATTGCGCTCCAGGTAACGCGCGGTAGCCTCGCGGGAATCGGCATCGCGCAGGGAGATGCCGGGGGTGTTGCGCATAAGGTCGATGACGGCGTCGAAGTCATCGAGGGTCATGATGCGAATGTGGGCCATGGACTTGAACCTGAGGGTGTGTTGGGCCGGGTTGGCAGCCTACCAGCTCATCCCGCCATCCTGCATCGCTTTGCATCCGATATTTATGCTCACTTCCCAGCTTAATAATATTTTATTAAAAACCGCCCTCCCCCTAGCCTTGAAGCCATGCCCAAGCTGAATCCAACTGCATTACGCAAGGACAGACATATGACTCAAGCAATAACAAAAATAGACACGCTGGTAGTGGGAGCCGGTCAGGCTGGCGTCGCCATGAGCGAGCACCTGAGCAAACAAGGCGTGCCGCACCTGGTACTGGAGCGCAGCCGTATCGCCGAGCGCTGGCGCACTGGCCGCTGGGATTCGCTGGTCGCCAACGGCCCGGCCTGGCATGACCGTTTTCCGGGCCTGGCCTTCGATAACGTCGCCCCCGATGGCTTTGCGCCAAAAGAGCGCGTGGCGGACTACTTCGAAGCCTATGCACGCAAGTTCAATGCACCGATTCGCACCGGCGTGGACGTGACCTCCGTGGTGCGCAATGTCGGTCGTCCTGGCTTTACCATCCACACCAGCGAAGGCGTGATCGAAGCCAACCGTGTGGTGGCGGCAACCGGGCCGTTCCAGAAGCCGGTGATTCCGGCGATTGCGCCTAAAGACACTGCGCTGCACCAGATCCACTCCGCCGACTACCGCAACCCCGCGCAACTGCCGGCCGGCGCCGTGCTGGTGGTGGGCGCCGGGTCCTCCGGGGTGCAGATCGCCGATGAACTGCAACGCTCCGGGCGCCAGGTGTACCTGTCGGTCGGCGCTCACGACCGCCCACCACGCGCCTATCGCAACCGCGATTTCTGCTGGTGGCTCGGGGTGCTGGGCGAGTGGGACCAGGCCGCGATGAAACCCGGCCGCGAACACGTGACCATCGCGGTGAGCGGCGCCCACGGCGGCAAGACCATCGATTTTCGCGAGCTGGCCCAGCAAGGCATGACCCTGGTCGGCCTGACCCAATCCTTCGACGGCAGCGTCGCGCGCTTCCAGCCCAACCTGGTGGAAAACCTGGCCCGCGGTGATGAGAACTACCTGGCCCTGCTGAATGCGGCGGATGCCTACATCGAACGCAACGGCCTCGACCTGCCGCCAGAGCCCGAAGCACGCCGCGTGTTTCCCGATGCCGAGTGCATCAAACAGCCGATTCTGGAACTGGACCTGGCCAAGGCCGGTATCACCTCAATCATCTGGGCCACCGGCTTTGCCGTGGATTACAGCTGGCTGAAGGTCGATGCATTTGACGCCGCCGGCAAGCCGCAGCACCAGCGCGGCGTGGCCAGCGAGTCGGGCATCTACTTCCTTGGTTTGCCATGGCAGTCGCGCCGGGGTTCGTCGTTTATCTGGGGCGTGTGGCATGACGCCAAGTACGTGGCCGACCATATCGCCATCCAGCGTCAATACCTTGAGTACCGCGAACCCGCGCCGGTTGTTCACACCTCACCTGTCAGCGCCTGATCACTTTTTTCTGGAGTTTTTTTGATGCCTACTCACACTCGCATCCGCATGTTCAACACCAAGGAAACCTACCCGAACCAGAGCCTGGACAATGACCTGTGCCAGGCCGTACGCGCCGGCAACACGGTGTATGTACGCGGCCAGGTGGGCACCGATTTCGACGGCAAGCTGGTGGGCCTCGGCGACCCGCGCGCGCAAGCCGAACAGGCGATGAAGAACGTCAAGCAACTGCTGGAAGAAGCCGGCAGCGACCTGAGCCACATCGTCAAGACCACCACCTACCTGATCGACCCGCGCTACCGCGAGCCGGTGTACCAGGAAGTCGGCAAGTGGCTCAAGGGCGTGTTCCCGATCTCCACCGGGTTGGTGGTTTCGGCCCTGGGCCAGCCACAGTGGCTGATGGAAATCGACGTGATTGCCGTCATCCCCGAGTAACCCAAGGAGGCACGACATGACCTTTTCAATCGTCGCCCGCTGCGCGGAAACCGGCCAGATGGGCATTGCCATCAGCTCCTCAAGCATCGCCGTAGGCGCCCGCTGCCCCTGGCTGCGGCCCGGCGTGGGTGCGGTCTCGACCCAGAACATCACCCTGCCCGCTCTAGGCCCGGATGTACTCGACCTGCTGGAGCAAGGCCTGGAGCCCGCCGACGCGGTGGACAAGGCACTCACCCGCAACGGCTACAGCCAATACCGGCAACTGACGGCGATTGACCACCTGGGGCGCACCGTGCATTTCAGCGGCAGCGAAACCCTCGGCACCCATAACGCGGTGTCGGGTGAACAGTGCGTCGCGGCCGGCAATATGCTCGCCGACCGCTCGGTGATCGAGGCCATGGTCAACGCATTTGAACAGGGCGAAGGCCAACTCACCGATCGCCTGCTGGCCGCCATGCATGCTGCCATCGCCGCCGGTGGCGAAGCCGGCCCGGTGCATTCGGCAGCGGTCGTGGTGGTGGGCGAACTGACCTGGCCGATCATCAACCTGCGGGTGGATTGGGCCGATGAGAACCCGATAGGCGAACTGCAGAAGTTGTGGGACGCCTATCGCCCGCAGGTGCAGGACTACATCGACCGCGCCCTGGCCCCGGACCGTTCACCGGGCTACGGCGTGGCCGGAGACGAACGATGAGCAACAGCCGCGAATTGCTGCAGACGCTGGTGGGGTTTGATACCACCAGCCGCGAGTCCAACCTGCAATTGATCGAGTGCGTGCGCGACTACCTGGCGGGTTTCGGTGTCGCCAGCGAGCTGATCTACAACGATGAGCGCAGCAAAGCCAATCTGTTCGCGACCATTGGCCCAGCGAATGTGCCCGGGATTGTGCTGTCGGGGCACACCGACGTGGTGCCGGTGGACGGGCAACCCTGGACACTGCCCGCATTTGCCCTGACCGAGCGCGACGGCAAGTTGTATGGCCGGGGCACGGCGGACATGAAGGGCTACATCGCCTGCGTGCTCGCGCTGGTGCCGTCGCTGGTGAATGCAGACCTGCGGATGCCGGTGCATATCGCCCTGTCCTACGACGAGGAAGTCGGCTGCCTTGGGGTACGTTCGCTGCTCAAGGTGCTGGAGCAATGGCCGGTGAAACCGCTGCTGTGCATTATCGGCGAGCCCACCGAGCTGAAGCCGGTGCTGGGTCATAAAGGCAAGCTCGCCATGCGCTGCGAAGTGCATGGCGAGGCGTGCCATTCGGCGTATGCGCCTCAGGGCGTGAATGCAATCGAGTATGCGGCGGAGTTGATTGGTGAGCTGGGGCGGATTGGCCAGCGCCTCAAGGTGCATCAGGACGAGCGCTTTGACCCGCCTTTCAGCACCGTGCAAACCGGGGTGATTTCCGGGGGCAAGGCGCTGAATATCGTCCCGGCGGATTGCCGCTTCGACTTTGAAGTGCGCGCCTTGCCCTCGATGGACCCGGGTGAAGTGGCTGAGGAACTGCAGGCGTATGCGATGCAGCAGGTGTTGCCGCGGATGCAATCGGTGAGCCGGCAGAGTGCGATTCGCTTCAGTGAATTGTCGGCGTACCCAGGGCTGGCCACCGACCAGCGTAGCCAGGCGGCTGAGCTGATTGCGGCGTTTTGCGGCTCGCGGGAATTTGGCACCGTGGCGTTCGGAACTGAGGGTGGGTTGTTTGATACGGCGGGCATTCCCACAGTGGTGTGCGGGCCCGGGAGCATGGACCAGGGGCATAAGCCGGATGAGTTTGTGAGTGTGGAGCAACTGAAGGGTTGCGATGCCATGCTGTTGCGCATGCTCGACTCGATTCGCGCCTGAAACGCGGGC
>NZ_JAXCIS010000121.1:0-18253 GCF_034044025.1 Pseudomonas sp. SED1 | reverse complement strand
ACCGAAGAAACGGATATGTACACATGAATGGCGCAGTAATTGCGTCCCCCCCAACCCCAACCCCCCAAAAAAAGGAGCCCCCCATGCAACTACGCGCCTTGCGATATTTCCATGAGGTCGCCCGCTGCGCCTCCCTGCGTAAGGCCGCCGAACGTCTTTACGTCACCCCAACCGCCGTCAGCCGCCAGATCGAACACCTTGAACACTTCTTCGGCGCCGCCCTGATTGAACGCGGCCCCCGCGGCATCCGCCTCACCGCCGAGGGCGAATGCCTGGCCGAACAAGTCACATCAACCCTGCGCGGCCTCGACCAGGTGCGCGAAGTCATCGCCAGCCGCCAAAGCCAGGTAGCCGGTAACATCAGCATCCATGTGTCAGAAAGTATCGTTTCCACCGTACTCGCCCCGGTACTCGCCACCTTCTACCGCGCCCACCCCAAGGTCACCTTCAACATCGTGATCGCCAGCGCATCGGCGACCCTCGACGCCCTGTGCAGCGGCGAGGCAGACCTGGGCCTGGCCTTCTACCTGCAAGAGCGCGCCGACGTCGAAGTCACCGCCCACTGCCAGTTATGGCACCGGGTGCTGGTCAGCGCCGAACACCCCTTCGCCCAGCGCGAAAGCATCGAATTGAGCGAACTGCAAGGCCAACCCCTGGCGATTCCCGACTCGGCCTACGGCGTGCGCCAGGCCCTGGAAGTGGCCGCAAAAAAACGTGGAGTCACCCTCGAACCGGTGTTCACCACCAGCTCCCTGGAAGTGCAGAAAAGCCTGGCCCGGCAACGGGCAGCGGTGCTGATTTTGCCCCAGGTAGAGGCAGACGTGCGGGACTTGGGCGACGGCCTGGTCGCCGTGCCGATCGCCGATGAAGACCTCGGCCGCATCCGCATCGACTTGTGCGTCTATCGCAACCGCCCCCGTTCGGTGGCGGTGCTCAAGTGCCAGGAGATGCTGGCGGGGGCGATGCAGCGTTGTTCGCTGAACTGAGGCTTAGAAGATATTGATCGGCATGTTGGCGACGAGGCGGAACTCGTCGTAGCTGCCGTCGATCTGCCCGCCGCTGGCGCGGTGGTTGTAGACGATGCTGCGCAGTACAGTGTTTTTGAGGGTGCCGGACTGGATCACGTAGGCCACCATCAAGCCGTTTTCGTTGTGCTTGGCACCATCCAGGCTGCGCACGTTGTAGCCGGTGTTGTGGCCGTTGCGGTCGCCGTCGTAATGGGTGCCGTCAATGTCCCAACCCTTGGCGTGCCACAGGCTGGCGGTGAGGCCGGGCACGCCGTAGGCGGCGAAGTCCAGGTCGTAGCGCAGTTGCCAGGATTTTTCGTTGGGGCCGTTGTAGTCCGAGTACAGCGAGTTGGCCATGTAGTTGCCGGTGGATTCCCACACGTAGTCGAAGTATTCATTGCCGAAGACCTGCTGCCAGGCCAGGGTCAGGCTGTGGGCCAGGTGCGTGGCGGTGAAGGCCAGGCTGGCGGCGTTGTTGTCGATGTAGCCGAGGTTTTTGTCCCCCGAATCGCTGGTGTGGTAGTAGTTGAAGGCGGTCTTCAGGGCGATGTCGCTTTTGTCGCCGATGCGGTGGGTCAGGCCGACATAGGTCTGGTCCCACATGTCTTCGAAGCGCGAGGCGTAGACGCTGGCTTCCAGCCCGTAACCCGGCTTGACCGTGGCCCCCAGGTAGCTGATGCGCGCGCCGCTGTAGGCGCGGTTGCCGAAGGTGGTGGTGAGCTTTTCGGCGCCAGTGCCGGTGCGCGGGATCGCCCGCTCGAAGCTGCCGCCCTGCACCGACAGCCAGTCGAACTCATTGCTGAACAGGCCCACGCCCTGGAAGCTGGAGGGCAGGGCGCGGTTGTCTTTGTAGCGCAGGATCGGGTTGTCGGTCATCAGCCGGCCCGCCTTGATCTCGGTGCTGGACAGGCGCAAACGCACGTCGCCCACGCCCAGGCGGCTCCAGGTGGGAATCGCATCGCCGTCGCCGTCCACCAGTACTCGGTCGCCACCATTGGCCACCTTGCCGTGGCCACGCTCCAGGTTGACCGCACTGAAGATCCCCGCGTCCACACCCACGCCGATCAGGCCCTGGGTGTAGCCGGAGCTGTACTTGAGCATGCTGGTCTGCACCCAGGTTTCACGCACGCGGGTGGGCTCGATGCCGCCGGGTTTCTTGATGCTCAAGTGGGTGGTGCGTTTGGTGTGCTGGTTGGAATAGTAGTGCCGCAGGTTCAGGTCCAGGGTGCTGCCTTCAAGGAAGCCCGGTGCGTTGGCTTGAGCGTTCTCTTGGGCGAAAGCCTGGGTGCTGGAAGCCAGGGTGATGGCCAGCAAAAGACGTGGATACATGGTAAATCCCCATACAAATCAGACGTAAGGCGACCGTCCCGGCAGGCCCTTGGGCGCTGCCGGTCGGTGGCGAAAAGACGCGGGACAGTGGGAAAAGGTATTCAGCGAACCGGGGCTTCTGTGAGCCGGGTTTCGCGGGCCGGGCTGCCGGGCAGCGACGGGCGGGTTTCCTTGGCGAACCAGGCGGCGGTGAGGCACACCAGGTTGGCGATCAGCAGGTACCAGACCGGCGACATTGGATCGCCGGTGGTGCCGATCAGCCAGGTAATGATGATCTGCGCGGTGCCGCCAAACGCCGCCACACCGAAGGCGTAGACGATGGAGAAACCGGTGGAGCGCACGGATTTCGGAAAGCTTTCCACCAGCAACACGATCAACGCTGCGCCGCTCATGCCGTGCAGGCCCGAAAGTACCGCGAGGGTCAGCAGGAAGGTCGCCGGGCTGGGGTGCTCGGTCATCAGTTGCAGGGCCGGGAACAGGATCAACAGCAACACCACCCGCGGTGTCATCAGGATCACCCGGCGCCCGAAGCGGTCGCAGAGCATTCCGCCGGCCACCGCACACACGGCCATGGCGGCGCCCGCCACCAGGGTCGAGAGCATGGAGATGCTGGTGGGCAGCTTCAGCTCGGTGAGGGCGAAGGTGGTCATGTAGTTGAGGAAGTACTGGGTGATGGTGCTGCCGGAAAGGATCAGCAGCCCCAGCACCAGCGCCCGTCGGTGCTTGCCGCAGACTTCCCGCACCAGGTCGCCGGTGCTGGTCTGCTCGCCGTGGCCGTGGAAGGTTTCGGCGAGGTTGCGACGGATGTAAATGCCGATCGGCAATACCAGCAGGCCGAACACAAACGGTACGCGCCAGCCCCAGCTGTTGAGGTCTTCGGGGGACATGACTTTGGTCAGGGTAAAACCCACCAGCCCGGCCACCATGGCTGCGACGCCCTGGGCAACCACTTGCCAGCAGGCGTACGTCCCGCGTTTGTGGGGCGGTGCCGCTTCGAGGATGTAGGTGGTGGCGGGGCCGGCTTCACCGCCCCAGGCCAGGCCCTGGATCATGCGGGTGACTACCAGCAGGATCGGCGCCGCGATGCCGATGGTCTCGTAGCCGGGCAATATCGCGATGCTGCCGGTGCCCACGGCCATCATCACCAGGGTCAACAGCATCGCCGGTTTGCGCCCGACGCGGTCGGCATAGGCGCCGATCAGCACCGCGCCCAGCGGCCGGACGATAAAGCCGATACCGAACGCGGTAACCGACAGCATCAAGCTGACGAAGGCGCTGTCGGACGGAAAAAACGTGTGGCCGATCATCACCGCAAAGGTTGCGTACACACCAAAGTCGAAAAACTCCACGGCGTTACCCAGGACCACGGCGAAGATGCTCTTTTTGCCGGCGTCCGGGGACGGTGTTTCGGGTGCGTGATCAGGATCGGATCGTGTCAATTGCTCGGTGTGCATACCAGCCCCTCGATTTTAGTTATAGGTCGTCCGAGCTCCTGGCCGAGTAGGCCCGGAGCTGGCGTGTGGGTGGGCAGTTCTTACAGCGTCAAAGTCAGGAAGGATTCGGCCAGTGGTGGATTGCGCCACGCCAGCTCTCGTAGGTTTTAGCGATTTGCAGCAGCCATTGATCGGCGAAACGCGGGGCGATCATCTGCAAGCCGATAGGCATGCCATCGGCAGCGAAACCGCAGTTGATCGACAGCGCCGGTTGTTCGCCCATGTTCCAGGGCACCGTGAACACAATGTGTTCGAACGGCAGTTGTGGGTCGTTGCTGGGTGACGGCCACTCGGCAGGGAAGGCGTTGACCTGGTTGGTGGGGGACAGCACCAGGTCGAGTTCGGTGAACACCTGCGCGGCGCGGCGGCGCATTTCGAAGGTCTGGTTGAAGCCTTTAACGGCCTGTACGCCGCTGACCTCGGCGCCCGGCGCGGCCCAGTCGCGGATATACGGCAAGACCTTGTCGAACTGCTCGCTGCTCAGCGCGGACAAGTCACCCCACTGGCGGGCGCGCCAGAAATGGTCGAGGCCGTCGAGTTGTGCGCGGTCCATGATCGGCGGGATCAGCGTGACCTTGGCGCCGTGGGCTTCGAACAGCCGCGCGGCTTGCTCCACTGCTTCACACACGAAGCCTTCAGGCTGCATGCCCACGCCGGGTTCGAGCATCAGGCCGACGCGCAGGCCCTTGACCGACAACGGCTGGTTGCTCCATTGGGTGGTGAGTGGCGGCAGGCTGGTGGCGTCGCGGGCATCGGGCCGGGCCAGGTGTTGCATCAACAGTACGCAGTCATCGACGCTGCGGGTCATGGGCCCGGCGGCGCGGCCGGTGTAATACGGGTCGATGGGGATGCGTCCCAGGGTCGGCTTGAATCCCACCAGGCCGCACCAGGCGGCGGGCAGGCGCACCGAGCCGCCGATGTCGGTGCCCACGTGCAGCGGGCCATAACCGGCGGCGGCCGCAGCGGCGGCACCGGAGCTGGAACCGCCGGTGTTGTTGGCGGTATTCCACGGGTTGCGGGTGATGCCGTGGAAGCTCGACAGTCCGGAAGACAGCATGCCGAAATCCGGGTTGGTGGTCTTGGCCAGGATAATCGCCCCTGCTTCACGCATACGGGCTGCGGGCGGTGCGTCCTTGAGGGCAGGGGTCAGGCGGGTGGCGGCGCTGCCGAGGGGAATGGGCACGCCCTCGGTGGCGATCAATTCCTTGAGGGTCACCGGTACACCGTCGAGGGCACCGTTGGGTTGGCCCTTGTTCCAGCGTTCGGTGGAGGCCTGGGCCTGCTGGCGCACCTGTTGCGGGTCGAAGGCATAGAGCGCGTTGATCTGCGGCTCCCAACGGTCGATATGGGCCAGGAGCTGGTCGTAGTAGTCGATGGGCGCGAGTTGCCGGCTGGCAAATTGCGCCAGCAGTTCGGCAGCCGTAAGGGTGTGCAGGTCAGTCATCGAACGCTTCCTTGTGATGGGCCGGCTGGCTCATGGCGGGTTGCAGTAGGGACGACTATATAAACCCCAGTGTGACGCGGCCATCACAATCGGTGCAGTTCAGTGTTGCGTTTTTGTGTGCACTGAAACCGACGGGTAGATGTGGGATATGGCTGGAAGGTTTACTGTTCGGCAGGCGGACCTCAGGCGCAGGCGCCTGGCGTCTTTTTCTTGCGTGCCGACGGACGACGATAGCTCCGGGTAGGCTGGGGTTTTGCCCGTGTGCGGGATTGGAAAGACATCCACGTCGCAGGGTCAAAGCGGGTGGCTGATACCACCGCTTCCTGGAGCAGCATGATGGAAATGGCGTCTGACGCATCCGGGTATTCAGTATCGAGGATGATTTCCAGGGTGTCCTTGTCGCGATAGCCGCTGCAGGTCGGAATCAGACTGAAGGCGTGATCTATACCTTCGGACTCATTCGGCTCGCAGATGGATGAAACGACGCCCACATAAACATTCCGATCGTTCAGCGTGAACATGCATTGAGAGCCGCGCGCAATGGATTCCCTGAGCAGGGTCCTGAGGGGGCGCCCCCTTAGAAGCTCGAGCATCAATTGCTGGTTCAGTTCCTCCTCTGAAGCAAGTTGCAGTCGTCGTCGACGCCAACGCACAAATAATCGCGCCCAGCAGTAGGGAATGATCATGGCTGTCAGGCCGACCTGGAGCAAAAATACCCAGAGGCCATGATTTCTCTCGGTGGCAATATCCAGCTCTATCAGCAGCTTGCCCAGATAAGCACTGTAATCAATGGGGATTGTCTGGCCAGCCAGTTGCAGCGGCTGTTTGGACAGGCAAAGAATCAAGGTGGTCAGTACGAACGACAGTACGAGGCAGGTCCAGCCTAATCTTGCGACCTGTAGATAGAGTAACTGGCCCTCAAAGCGGTGGAGGCGGCAGTAATGGCCGGGGTGTTTCAAACACACCAAATAGCCACTCACCAGTAACGGCAGTATCAGTAGTAGCCCCATGGGTTATTTGAATATCAGTTCACGTATCTTGCGCTTGTGTTCCTTGAACTCGGGTGAGTTGGCGATTTCCGCCGGGTCGACAGAAATTCCCCACTCACCCACTATCCTCATGGTTTTGTACCGCTTGATAGCCCTGATATTTTCCAGATCTTCCTCAGTGGGTTTCTTGAACCACGCAAACGACTCAAACATGACCGGCACCCTCGAAAAAAAGTAGTCGGTTTTATAGCAAGAGCCGTTTTTACCGACTACTGATGGCCCCCATCCAGAACTCCCCGCGTATCGTAGGAAACGTCCTCAGTTGCTCCAACGGTCTAAAACGTCGGCGGCGTAATCACCCAAATCACCACCGCATCCACCTTCCCGGGGTTGCCGTACCGATGAGGCTCACTGCTGGGGAAGCTGAAACTGTCGCCTTCAGCCAGCTGAAAATGCCGCTCGCCCACCCACAACTCAAACGTTCCACTCAACACATAACCCGCTTCTTCACCCTCATGGCTATAGCTCTGCTGGCTGTAGGTGCCCGGCGGAAAACGCGAATGCAGCATTTCCAGCTGATGATTGGGCAGGGGCGTCAGCAACTGGTCGACGATCCCGTCTTCATAATGAATGCTCTGGCGATTGTTCTTGCGCACCACAAAACCTTCATCCTCCGCTGCCGGCGTGGTCTCGCTGGCAAAAAACCACTGGATCGTCACCCCCAGGCTGCGGGCGATATTGAACAGGGCCGGGATCGACGGGTAGGCGAGGTTGCGTTCCAGTTGGCTGATATAGCCGGCCGTCAATTCGCTTATCTGCGCCAATTCGGTAAGCGTCATGCCCCGGGCCTTGCGCAAGCCGCGGATGCGGGTGCCGAGAAACAGCTGTGGCGGTTGGTTGTTCAAATGTCCCACGCTACCTTCAATCCTTCATAAATCGCCTCTTCAGCGGTACGCGGCGCCAGGCAATCGCCGATGCGTCTGAACGCCACCAGGCCTTCCAGTTCCGCGCCCAGAGTGTCCACCGGCTGGTGGCCCTGGCACAACACCAGGGTGTCGATATTTTCCAGCAACATCGGCTCGCCGCTGGCGGTGTGTTGCAGGTAGACGGTGGTGTCGTCGCAGCCGTACAAACGGGCGTAAGGGATGATCGGAATGCCCAGCCGGTGCAGTTCGCCGGCCAGTTGATCACGCACGTATAACGGCAGGTTTTCCCCGCAATGGGTGCCGTTCACCGCCAGTTGCACCTGATGGCCGGCGCGGGTGAGGCGCTCGGCAATGCCCGGGCCGATCCAGTCGCAACGCCAATCCACCACGACCACCGAACGGCCCAGCGGCACCTCGTCGCGCAGTACTTGCCAGGCGTCCACCACCTGTAGCTCGCCGCCGCGTTCGAAGGCCGGCCAATAGGGCTCGGCGCCGGTGGCGATGATCACCAGGTCAGGTTGTTCGCGTTCCACCAATGCGCGGTCGACGCGGGTGTTGCGCACTACGCGAACCCCGGCCAGTTCCATCTCGCGCTGCAGGTTGGTACTGGCGCCGCCGAACTCGCTGCGTCGTGGCAGCAACTGTGCGAGGAGCACCTGGCCGCCCAATTGGGCGCTGGCTTCATACAAGGTCACCTCATGCCCGCGTTGCGCCGCCACGGCCGCGGCTTTCATTCCTGCCGGGCCGCCGCCGGCGACCATAATCCGCTTGCGTCGCAGTGCCGGTTGCAACTGGCCAAACTGCAATTCGCGGCCGGTCTCGGGGTGCTGGATGCAGGAGATCGGCAAGCCTTTGTGGAAGTGTCCGATGCAGGCCTGATTGCAGGCGATGCACGCCCGTATATCCTCGGCATGGCCGCTTGAGGTTTTGGCCGGCATTCGCGGGTCGCAGATCAGCGCGCGGGTCATGCCGCACACGTCGGCCTGGCCGCGCTGCAGCATCAACTCGGCTTCCTGAGGCTGGTTGATGCGCCCGGTGACGAACAGCGGAATCGACAGGCCGGCCTTGAACGTCGCCGCTTCTGCCGCCAGGTACGCGGGGGCAATGGCCATGGGCGGCACGATATGGATTGCGCCGCCGAGGGAGGCCGAGGTGCCGGCGACGATGTGCACATAATCCAGCTGTGATTGCAGCTGTTGCACGGCGGCCAGGGAGTCATCTTCTGTCAGGCCTTCGGGGTCGCGCTCATCCGCAGAGATGCGCAAACCGATGATGAAATGCTCGTCGGTTTCGGCACGCACAGAGGCGATGATCTCCCGCAGAAAACGCAGGCGTTGTTCCAGCTCACCGTTGTAGCCGTCGGTACGGCGATTCACCCGCGGGTTGAGAAATTGCGCCGGCAGATAACCATGGCTGGCGACCACCTCCACACCGTCAATCCCGGCCTGGTACAGACGCCTCGCCGCTGCGCCGTAGCCCGCGATGATCTCGTCGATCATTGCCTGGTCAAGGGCGCGCGGCATCACCCGGAACCGCTCGTTGGGTACCCCGGAAGCCGAGTAAGCCACCGTCAGCAAGCCATCGGCCGACTCCATGATTTCCCGCCCCGGATGGAAAATCTGCGACAGCACCAGGGTGCCGTGGGCATGACAGGTTTCGGCCAGTTGGCGGTAGCCGTCGATGCAGCTGTCATCGGTGGCCATCAGCACATGGGAGGTGTAGCGGGCGCTGTCATGCACCCCGGCGACCTGCAACACAATCAGCCCCACACCGCCCTCGGCGCGTGCCCGGTGGTAGGCGATCAACTGCTCGTTGACCCGGTTGTCGGTGGGCATCGAGGTGTCGTGCCCACTGGACATGATGCGGTTTTTCAGGCGTTTGCCGCGCAGCGTCAACGGTTCAAAAAGATGCGGAAAGGCATGGGGCGACATGGTGCGGATACTCCAGGCGCTGTTGTTATTATTTTTCTATAGGAGGTCAGCCCCAGTAAAAAATCAACTTGTTTTTTTACTGGCGACTGGATTAGCGTCAGCCACATCACCCACCCGCCTGGAGAATAAAAAATGACTGGGGCCACCGAACGACAGCTGCGTGAAGAGCTTGCCGCCTGCTACCGGCTGATCGCGCACTTTCGCATGAGCGACCTGATCTTCACCCATATCTCGGTGCGCATTCCCGGGCCTGAACACCACTTTTTGATCAACCCCTATGGGCTGATGTTCGAGGAGATCACCGCGTCCAGCCTGGTGAAGATCGGCCTGGACGGACGTGCGGTCGAGGCGTCGGCCCATGGGGTCAACCCGGCGGGGTTCGTGATTCACAGCGCGATTCACGGCGCCCGCGAAGACGCTCAGTGCGTGCTGCACACTCACACCCGCGCCGGGTGTGCGGTGGCGGCGCTGGAGTGCGGGCTGTTGCCGGTGAACCAGATTTCCATGGAGTTCTACGGCAAGGTCGCCTACCACGACTACGAAGGCGTGGCGCTGGACATGGACGAGCAACAACGACTGGTTCGCGACCTCGGCGACAAGCCGGTGCTGATGTTGCGTAACCATGGTTTGTTGACGGTGGGGGAGACGGTCAGCCAGGCCTTCCTGCGCATGTACTACCTGGAGAAGGCCTGTGATATCCAGCTTGCCGCGCAGGCGTGCGGCAAGCTGATCCTGCCGCCTGCAGACGTGTGTGAATACACCGAGCGGCAGTTCAATGAGCCTGGCCGGTCATTGGAAGAGGGCGAACTGGCAGACCTGGACGCCATGCAACTGGCGTGGGCGGCATTGCTGCGGTTGCTGGATCGGGTGTCGCCGGGTTTCCGGGAGTGAGGTAGAGTCGTCCAGCCGACTTTACCCAAGGACACCGCCTCATGACCCAGGAATCTCGTTTCTCCCGTATGGAACCGGAGTTGCGCAAGGCCAATCTGGTCCAGGCGACGCTGGTGTGCCTCAAGCGCCACGGTTTCCAGGGGGCCTCGATTCGCAAGATCAGTGCCGAGGCCGGGGTGTCGGTGGGGCTGATCAGTCATCACTACTCGGGCAAGGATGAACTGGTGGCCGAGGCTTATCGGTCGATCACCGGGCAGGTCATGGACTTGCTGCGCGATGCCATGGCCAAGGCGCCGCCCAGCCCGCGTGAGCGGCTGTCGGCGTTCTTTCGCGGCTCGTTTTCCCCCGAGTTGCTGGACCCGCAACTGCTGGATGCGTGGCTGGCGTTCTGGGGCGCGGTCAAGACTGCGCCGGCGATCAACCAGGCTCACGAGCATTCCTATGGCGAGTACCGCACCATCATGCGTTCAGCCTTGGCAGACATGGCCGCTGAAGAAGAATGGGAGCGCTTTGACGCCGACCTGGCAGCCATCGCCTTGAGCGCCTTGCTCGACGGTTTGTGGCTGGAATCGGGGCTCAACCCCGGCACGTTCACCCCGGAGCAGGGCATCCAGATCTGCGAAGCCTGGGTCGACGGCTTGCAGTCTGGCGGCCGCAAGCGCTTCCAGATCAAACCCTGAACTGACGATTTCTCGCTGCCTGGACGCCACGTCCAGGTCGGCATTCCCCCTCGAAAAATATTTGCAGTTACCCGATTGCCTCCTTACTGAACACTCGTTTAGTATCGCCCCATGTCGCACCCCTCAAGCCAATTAAAATAATTCGAGGATTCCATGACTACAGATCCGTCCGTGCTCACTCAAGTGCAAGCAGGCGTTGCCTGGATCACCCTCAATCGCGGCGCCCAGCGCAACGCCCTGGACATCCCGACCCTCAAGCACCTGCATGCATTGCTGGACGGTTTCAACAGCGACCCGGCTGTGCGCGTGGTGGTGTTGACCGGCACTGGTCGCAGCTTCTGCGCCGGTGCAGACCTCGCCGAATGGGCCGACGCCGAAGCCCGTGGCGCCCTCGAAACCTACGGCTGGACCGAAACCGCCCACGCCTTGATGACCCGCCTGCACACCCTCGACAAACCTACCCTCGCTGCCATCAATGGCACTGCGGTCGGCGCCGGCATGGACCTGACGCTGTGCTGTGACCTGCGTGTAGCCGCGCAATCGGCACGTTTCAAGGCTGGCTACACCAGCATGGCCTACTCGCCGGACGCCGGTGCCAGCTGGCATCTGCCGCGCCTGATCGGCAGCGAACAGGCCAAGCGCCTGCTATTCCTCGACGAATTGTGGAGTGCCGACCGCGCCTTGGCCGCCGGCCTGGTGGGCGAAGTGGTCGCCGATGAGCAACTACATGCTCATGTCACTGAGCTGGCCACGCGCCTGGCCAACGGCCCGACCTTCGCCTTTGCCCAGACCAAAACCCTGATCCGTGAAGGCGCCGGGCGCAGCCTGCCCGAGCAGCTCCAGGCCGAACTCGCCGCCGGCTTGCTGTGCGGCCGCAGCGCCGACGGTGCTGAAGCCCTGCGCGCCTCGATGGAAAAGCGTCCCCCGAATTTCTCCGGCAACTGATTCCTCCTCAAAACACCCCTCGAACGATCGACAGGTAGCGCCATGAATTTCCAGCCCAGCCAAGAACAAGACATGTTGGTGGACGCGGTACGCAGTTTTGTTGCCAAGGAATTGTTGCCCCACGAGGAGGCGGTGGACCGCGCCGATGAAGTCTCGCCAGAGCTCGCCGCGCAGATCCGGGACAAGGCGATTGCCGCCGGGTTCTATGCCTTCAACATGCCGGAAGAGGTCGGCGGTGGCGGCCTGGATTACCTGTCCCAGGCGTTGATCGAGCGCGAGTTGTCGAAAGTCTCCTGGGCGCTGCATGTGTTTGTCGCCCGGCCGTCGAAAATTCTCATGGCCTGCACTGGCGCGCAGATTGGCGAGTACCTGTTGCCGTGCGTGCAGGGCAAGAAGATCGACTGTTTTGCCTTGACCGAACCGGGCGCCGGTTCCGACGCCAATGCGATCAAGACCCGCGCCGTGCGCAGCGGCGATGACTTTGTGCTCAACGGCAGCAAGCATTTCATCAGCCATGCCGGCCAGGCGGATTTCGCCATCGTGTTTGCCGTCACCGACACCTACGAACACAACGGCCGCCAGCGCAACGCCGTGACCTCGTTCCTGGTGGACCGTGGCACGCCGGGCATGACCATTCGCCGGGGCCCCAAGTGCGTCAGCAACCGCGGCTACCACACCTATGAAATGTTCTTCGACGACTGCCGCGTGCCGGCCTCAAAAGTCCTCGGCGAAGTCGGCAAAGGCTGGGAGGTCGCCAACGCCTGGCTGACCGCAGGCCGCGTGATGGTGGCCGCCAACTGCGTCGGCCAGGCCCAGCGAGCGCTGGATGTGTCGCTGCAATGGGCCGCAGACCGCAAACAGTTCGGCCAGCCCATCGGCACCTATCAAGGCATCTCGTTCAAGCTCGCCGACATGGCCACGCAAATTCGCGCGGCCGAACTGCTGACCCTGAACACCGCCTGGAAAATGGACCAGGGCACCATGACCGACGGCGAGGCCGGCATGGCCAAGCTGTTTGCGAGCGAGGTGCTGGGCAAGGTCGCTGACGAGGCCGTGCAGATTTACGGCGGCATGGGCTTGATGGACGAAGGGCCGGTGGAGCGCATCTGGCGCAACGCGCGGATCGAACGGATCTGGGAAGGCACTTCGGAAATCCAGCGCCATATTATTGCCCGCGAGCTGTTGCGGCCGCTGTTGCGCTGATCGGGTCGGAGAACGCTTATGTCCCAGGCTATTCGCGACAATCTCAAGCGCCTGCTGGCGCCCCGTCACCTGGCATTCGTCGGCGGGCGCAGCATGGCCCGCGCCCTCAAACGCTGTGCCGAGGGTGGTTTTACCGGCCAGATGTGGCTGGTCAACCCGCAGCATGACAGCCTCGACGGTATTCCCTGCGTACGCCGCGTAGCTGATTTGCCATGCGGCCCGGACGCAGTGTTTATCGCCACCAACCGCGAGCTGACCGTGACCTGCGTTGCCGAACTGGCGGCCATCGGCACCGGTGGCGCCATCTGCTACGCCTCCGGGTTTGCCGAAACCGGCGCCGAGGGCCTGGCCTTGCAGCAACAACTGCTTAAGGCGGCTGGCGAGATGGCGCTACTCGGCCCCAATTGCTATGGCCTGCTGGATTACCTGCACAGCTCGGCGTTGTGGCCGGTGGCCCATGGCGGCAAGCCGGTAGAGAAGGGCGTTGCGGTGCTGACCCAGAGCGGCAACTTCGCCTACAACCTGTCCATGAGCGACCGTTCGCTGCAGGTGGCCTATATGGCGTCGGTGGGCAACCAGGCGCAATTGGGCGTTGCTGAACTGATGGATGTGCTGCTCGACGAGCCGCGCGTCACGGCCATCGGCTTGCACCTGGAAGGCTTGAAGAATGTGCCGGGGTTCGCCCGTGCGGCCCATAAGGCGCTGGAAAAAGGCATTCCGATCATCGCCCTGAAAACCGGCGTGTCGCAGATCGGCGCCGAGTTGGCCTTGAGTCATACCAGTTCGTTGTCGGGTTCAGACGTGTTGTACGACAGCCTGTTTGCGCGCCTGGGCGTGATCCGGGTCAGCGGCCCGGTGAGTTTTGTCGAGACCCTGAAAGCCGCGGCCTGCGGTAACTTGCCGGCGGGCAACAGCCTGATTGCCCTGGCCTGTTCCGGTGGCGATGCCGGGTTGATTGCCGACTACGCCGAGCGCAACGATTTAAGCCTGCCCAAACTCGATGAAGGCCAGCGATCGGAACTGGCGCAGGTACTGCCGAGCTACGCCAACCTGGTCAATCCGCTGGATTTCACCACGGCCATCTGGGGCAACAGCGAAGCCCTCAATATCATGCTCGATACGGCACTGCGCACCGACGCGGATGCGGCGATGCTGGTGCTCGACTACCCGGCGGAATTTACCGGTGAGCGCAAGGAATGCGACCTGCTGCTGGAGCTGTTTTGCAGTGCGCTGACTCGCCATGGCAAGTCCGGGTTTGTGACCTCGGCATTCCCCGAATTGTTGCCGGCTCACGCTCGCGAGCGTCTGCATGCTCAAGGTGTTGCCGCGTTGCAAGGCGTGGAAGATGCGCTGGCGGCCTGGGGCCGGATTGCCGACTACCAAAACAATCGCCGGGCGCTGCTGGCCCGTGGTGAATCGGTACTGGTGCCGCTGTGCCCGCAAGCGCTGGAAGCACTCGGACAGTCGCTTAACGAGTGGGATTCCAAGCAGGCTTTGCGTGCTTTCGGCCTGACCACGCCGGCCGGCGTCTTGAGTACGCCAGCGCGGGCCATCGCCGATGCCAAAGTGCTGGGCTACCCACTGGTACTCAAGGCCGTCAGTGCCGACCTCCCGCATAAAACCGAAGCGGGCGCCGTGGCACTCAACCTGCAGGACGGCTTCGCCTTGACTGCGGCCCTGGCCCATATGCGTGAGCAGATTGCTGCCTATGCGCCGGATGTACCGTTCGATCACCTGCTGTTGGAATCCATGGCCACGCCGCCGTTGGCCGAGTTGATTGTGGGCATCAAGCGCGAAAACGATTTCGGCCTGGCGCTGGTGATTGGCGCCGGTGGAATCCTCGTGGAGTTGCTCAAGGACAGTCGCAGCCTGCTGCTGCCGACCACCGACGACGCGATTCGCAATGCCTTGCTCAGCCTGCGCAGCGCGGCATTGCTGCAAGGTTTTCGCGGGCGGGAAGTGGCTGACATGGAGGCGCTGGTGGCGGCGATTCGTGCGGTGGCCGACTACGCCTGCGCCAACGCCGGGCAGTTGCTGGAACTCGATGTAAACCCATTGCTGGTCAATGCCCGAGGCGCCACGGCGGTCGATGCATTGATCCGTCTCGCCCAGGCGTGAAGGAGATGACGATGCAAAGCAAAACCTTGACGGGCGGCCAGGCCCTGGTGCGATTGCTGGCCAACTATGGCGTCGATACGGTGTTCGGTATTCCCGGCGTGCACACGCTGGAGCTGTATCGCGGCTTGCCCGGCAGTGGCATCCGACATGTGTTGACGCGCCATGAGCAGGGCGCCGGCTTTATGGCCGACGGTTATGCGCGGGTCAGCGGCAAGCCAGGCGTGTGTTTCATTATCACCGGGCCGGGGGTGACCAACGCCGCCACGGCGATCGGCCAGGCGTATGCCGACTCGATTCCGCTGCTGGTGATTTCCAGCGTCAACCACACCGCCAGCCTCGGTAAGGGCTGGGGCTGCCTGCATGAAACCCAGGACCAGCGCGCGATGACCGCGCCCATCACCGCGTTTTCGACGGTGGCCTTGAGTGCCGAGGATTTGCCGGAGTTGATCGCGCGGGCCTACGCGGTATTCGACAGTGAGCGGCCACGGCCGGTGCATATTTCGGTGCCGCTGGATGTGCTGTCGGCGCCGATCAAGCGCGACTGGAGCAATGACGTGGTGCGCCGTCCCGGGCGAGGTCTGCCATCGGCTGAAAGCCTCGATCAGGCCGTGGCGAAACTGGTTGCGGCCAAGCGGCCGATGATCATTGCCGGTGGCGGCGCACTGTTGGCGGCCGAGGCCTTGCAGCGCTTGAGCACACAACTGGCGGCGCCGTTTTTCAGCAGTGTTGCCGGCAAGGGCTTGTTGCCAGTGGCGCATCCGCTGAATGCCGGTTCGACCTTGTGCGTCGAACCCGGCTGGCAGCTGATCGCTGAGGCGGACGTGGTGTTGGCCATCGGCACCGAAATGGCCGATACGGATTTTTGGCGTGAGCGCCTGCCGATTAACGGCGAGCTGCTGCGAGTGGATATTGACCCGCGTAAGTTCAACGATTTCTATCCTTGCGCCATCGCGTTGCACGGTGATGCCCGGCAAACGACGCTGGCTTTGCTGGAACGCCTGCCAGCCACGCCGCGCAACGCGGATGCCGCCACTGTTGCGGTCGCGACGTTACGCCAGGCAGTCAGCAGCGGCCATGGCCCGTTGCAACGGATTCACCAGGCGATTCTCGACCGCGTCGTCGCCGAGTTGCCCACCAATGCCTTCATCAGCAGTGACATGACCCAACTGGCCTACACCGGTAACTACGCGTTCCCCAGCAACGCCACCCGCAGTTGGCTGCATCCCACCGGCTACGGCACCTTGGGCTATGGCCTGCCGGCCGGTATCGGCGCCAAGTTCGGCGCGCCTGAACGGCCTGGCCTGGTGCTGGTGGGCGACGGCGGCTTTCTCTACACCGCCCAGGAACTGGCCACGGCGGTGGAAGAGCTGGACAGCCCGCTGGTGGTATTGCTGTGGAACAACGACGCCCTCGGGCAAATTCGCGACGACATGCTGAACCTGGACATCGAACCCATCGGCGTACTGCCGCGCAACCCGGACTTCGCCGCGCTGGCGCGGGCGTTCGGCTGCACGGTCAGCGAGCCACAGAACCTGGATGAGCTGCAGACGGATTTGCGTAATGGTTTCAAGCGCAACGGCGTGACCTTGATCGAGTTGAAGCATGCCTGTGTGAACCTTTAGAGGAGCAACACCATGAGCGAAAACAACAACAAAATGACTCAAGCGATGCACCGACGGGATTTCCTCAAACACAGCGCTGTAGCCGGTGCCGTGGCCGCCGCTTTTTCCATGGGCCTGCCGCTGCAGGCCTTTGCCGAAGAGGCCACGCCCAAGCCGGGCGGCGTGCTGCGCATGGGGCTGGCCGGCGGCAGCACCACCGACTCCCGCGACCCTGGCTCCTGGGTCGACACCTTCACCTTCGTCGGCTTTTCGGCGGTGTACAACACCCTCACGGAAATCGCGGTGGACGGCAGCGCCATCCCCGAACTGGCCGAGAGTTTTGAGTCGACGCCCGACGCGCGCATCTGGACTTTCAAACTGCGTCAAGGCGTGACCTTCCATAACGGCAAAAGCCTTACCGCTGAAGACGTGGTGGCCTCGATCAACCACCACCTGGACGCTAAATCCACCTCGGCGGCCAAGACGGTGCTCGGTGATGTGGCCAGCGTCAGCGCCAAGGGCAATGACGCGGTAGTGTTCGAACTGCACTCGGGCAATGCCGATTTCGCCTATGTGGTCGCCGATTACCACCTGGTGATCATGCCCGCCAAGGACGGCGCCGCCGACTGGCAGGCCGGGATCGGCACCAGCGGTTATCGCCTGAAAAGTTTCGAGCCCGGCGTACGCATGGACCTGGAGCGCAACCCGGATTACTGGAAGCCGGGCCGGGCGCACTTCGCCAGCGCCGAGCTGTTGGCGATTGCCGACGGCGCGGCGCGAGTCAACGCGCTGGTCACCGGGCAAGTGGATGTGATCAACAAGGTCGACCTGAAAACCGTGGCCTTGCTCAAGCGCAATCCCACGCTGGTCATCGAAGAAACCAAGGGCGCCCAGCACTACACCTTCCCGATGTTATGCGACAGCAACGAGTTCAAGAACAACGACATTCGCATGGCGATGAAGCATGCAATCAACCGCGAAACCCTGCTGGCCTCGGTGCTGCATGGCTATGGCCTGGTGGGCAACGACCATCCGATCCAGCCCGGCAGCCGCTTTATCAACGCGGCGCTGGAGCAGCGTACCTACGATCCGGACAAGTCGCGCTTCTACCTGCGCAAGGCCGGTGTCGAGTCGCTCAAGGTGCGCCTGCAAGCTTCCGATGCCGCCTACACCGGTGCAGTGGACGCCTCGGTGCTGTTCAAGGAACAGGCACGCCAGGCCGGGATTGATATCGACGTGGTGCGCGAGCCGGCGGATGGGTACTTCTCCAACATCTGGATGAAACAGCCATTCACCACCTCGTTCTGGTACAGCAGCCTGACCGCCGACCGCATGTTCAGCATCGGCTACGCCAAGGGCGCGGCGTGGAACGAAACCCATTGGGATAACCCGCGCTTCAACCAGTTGCTCAACGCGGCGCGGGGCGAGATGAACGCGCCCGTGCGCCAGGAGATGTACAACGAAATGCAGAGCCTGTGCCGGGACGACGGCGGGGCGATTGTGCCGTTGTTCGCCAGCTCTGTGGCAGCACGCTCGAACCGTGTCAGCCATGGACCGCTGACGGCGCCGTATGGGGAACTGGATGGGTTGCGGCTGATCGAGCGGTGGTGGCAGGCGTGAAGATTTCAGAAACGCCACAAATCAACTGTGGGAGCGGGCTTGCTCGCGAATACGGTGTGTCAGTCAACACAGATGC
>NZ_JAXCIS010000120.1:0-674 GCF_034044025.1 Pseudomonas sp. SED1 | reverse complement strand
CTGGAAATCGACACTTCTGCGCCGGGCTTCCCTGACACCCCGACGATTGGCGCAATCACCGACGACGTGGGCGCTGATCAAGGGCCGCTGAACGATGGCGACAGCACTGACGACACCACGCCAACCCTGAGCGGCGGCGGCTTGGCGCTTGGCGACACAGTCGACATCTACGATGGTGGCGAATTGATCGGCACCGCCGACGTTCTGGCAGACGGAACCTGGAGCTTCACTCCGCCTACGCCGTTAAACGATGGCGACCATGTACTTACCATCATCGCTCAAGACCCTGCGGGTAACCGCAGCGACGAGTCAGCACCGTGGACCATCATTGTTGATACCACGCCACCCGATGTGCCGACATTGGACAGCGTTTACGACGACCAAGGTACCATCCAGGACTTCCTGGCACCGGGCGATGTCACCGATGACGCGACCCCAACCTTGCGCGGTACCGGTGAGGCAAACGGCCAAGTGGTTATCTACGACTTCGGTGTTGAAATCGGACGTGCCGACGTACAGTCTGATGGCACCTGGGTGTTTGAGCCGAGCTTGCCACTGGCCAACGGTCCTCACGAACTGACGGTCAAGGCAGTCGATACCGTCGGCAACCTCAGCGCAGCTTCCGACCCGTTCGACTTCACCCTGTTGGCAGGCGGCGCTCCGGCTGCACCTGC
>NZ_JAXCIS010000011.1:0-36877 GCF_034044025.1 Pseudomonas sp. SED1 | reverse complement strand
CGGTGCTCAGCGCAGATCGAGCAGGCCTTGGACCAAGGGCTCCAGGTCCAGGCCATTAACCTGCTTGACCTGCTCGATCATCGCCTCAGGCCAGCACTGCATCCCCAGGCACGCACCGAGCATCGCGCCGAGAATCGCGGCGATGGTGTCGGTGTCGCCGCCAAGGCTGGCGGCCATGCACAAGGCTTCGAAGGCGTTCACTTCACCCACCGCGACTTGCTGCGCGAGGGCAAACGACACCACCACCGATTCCTGGGACGCCACCGAAGTGCCGATCAATTCGTAGAGCAGGTCGGTAAACAGCGCCTTGTCGCCGCTGTCGACGCTCAAGGTGCGCGCCCAACTGATGCGGGTGGCGATGCGCCCACCGGCAATCCAGTGGCCGTGGTTTTCCGCCTGTTGGGCGATCTGGCTGCCGATGTTCAGCGCTTCGCCCAGATCGACACCGTTGATCCCGGCGGAAACCACCGCGGCCACGGCTGCGGCGCTGGAGATGCCCAGGTTGGTGTTGTGGGTAACCTGGCACGCCTGGATCACCGCCTGGATAAACTGCACAGGGTCGTTGACGTTCGCCGCGATACCCACCGGGGTGATGCGCATGGCGGCGCCGTTGGTGGTGCCGTAGCGCCCGGATTCTTCCGGGGTGTGGCCCGCCAGGATCATGTCGATCGCGCGTTTGGTCGACGGGCCCAGCAAATCCTGGGAACCCTTGGCGCGCATCACCGCTTCCCAGTCGATCAGGCGCTGGGCCAGCTCGGTGGGTTCAATTTTGCCCTGGCCGTCCACCAGCAACTGACCGACGAGAATCGCCTGTTCGGTGTCATCGGTGATCGAACCCTTGGGCATGTTCGGCGCGATCGGCTGATCGGCGTCGGCATCTTCCAGGGCGGTGATCGCGCCGAAACGCGCCTTGACCTGCTCGCGACTCAGGGACTGGGTGGGCATGCCCAACGCATCGCCCAGGGCCAGACCGTAGAAGGCGCCGAGAGCGCGGGTGGTGGCGGTCATGTCGGTGTTCCAAATTGAAGGTGCAGGCGAAAGTGCAGAGGATCGAGCAGGCTTTCGACGGATTCCATGAAGCGGTCTTGCCGGTCGTAGGTGGTGCGCAGGGCCTTGAGGAACACCGTGCCCACCGGGCGTCCCAGCAATTGGGCGTCTTCCTCGTTCAGCGGCTCGGCCCCGATCCATTGGCTGCCCGTGGCGCCGACGTAGCCGTAGGCGGCCAAGGTGATAGTCAGGGAGTTATCGATCAGGCCGACTTGCGGAAGGCTTTCGAGGCCGCCGGAGGCCGGCATCAGCGAGCGCTCAAGGGACACGAACGTGCCGTCGGCGGCGCGACGGCGGCGATCGAGGGCGATGAATTGGTCACTGCCATGACTGCTGAGCAGGTCCGGGCGGGTAACCGCTTCCAGGCGCAGGATTTCGGAGGTGACCACTGCGCCGGTATCGGCAAGGGCCTGGGCCCAGCCGCTGCGCTGGTCCAGCACCATGCCGTCAAAGGTGACGATGGAGCCCACGCCGCTTTGGGTGGCGATGTAGCTGCGGCGCTTGAGTTCGGCCAGAGCTTCACGCAGGGTGCCGCGGCTGACGGAAAACTCTTCGGCCAGTTGGTGCTCGCCCGGCAACAGGACACCGTCAGCCATCACTCCGCCCTCGATACGGCGGATCAGCTCGTCGACGACGCGTTTTTTCTTATCAAATCGGACATGTCTAATCATGTACAAATTGATAACCGAAAGCGCCCGGCTACAGCAAGCGAATTATTTCAGAGGAAGGGAGAAATCAGCCTCAGGGCTCCAGGCCGATGGGGAAAAATACCCCGCCGCTCCAGACGCCAAGCCAGTTCTTACCGTTGATCGGACGGGTCACCGCCAACTCCACCAACTGATAGAACGCATTGCGGTGAACCAGGGCTTCGAGGTTGGTGCGCACCCGCAGGTACGGCGAAGGTTCCTGAGTGTCCGGGTCGATCACCACCCGCAGCGGATGTTCGATACCGGCCTCGACCTGTTCATCGACGTTGGTGGTAAAGCGCAGCACCTGGCTTTCGCCCTGCCCTTCGACTTCCAGGGTGACGGCGACAAAGGGCGCGTCATCGACCTTGATCCCGACCTTTTCCACCGGGGTGATCAGGAAGTAATCATCCCCGTCGCGGCGGATGATATTGGAGAACAGCTTGACCATCGGCTTGCGACCAATCGGCGTGCCCATATAGAACCAGGTGCCATCGCGGGCAATGCGCATGTCGATATCGCCACAAAAATCCGGGTTCCACAGATGCACCGGTGCGGGCCCCTTGCCCTTGGGCAATTGCGCCAACAGGTCATTGGCCTTGGCCGAATCGGTCATGCTGTACTCCTTGTGTCTTACTGATCGCTCATGCCCAACAGGCTGCGCGCGTAGTGCGCCAGGGGCTTGCCGATCAGATCATCAGGCTTGTTGTCGTGGAACGTCAGTAAACCGCCACGGCTGTGAATCCGCACAGTATCAATCAAATACTGGGTGCTGGTCTCGATCAACATGACCTGAATGGTGCCGGTGTCGATACCCAGGCGATCCTCCGCCTCCTGGTCAGACCATTCATCGGCGTTGCCGATCCGGTCATCCGCCTGGGCAAAGCGGCAGTACAGCAGGTAATGCGCACCGGCCGCGCGGGCTTCAGACATTGCCTGCTCCAGGCCTTCGGGCTTGCGGGCGCGGCGGACCATCGGGAAGTATTCGACAAAGCCGTTGAAGGCTTCCTCGGCCACCACGTTAGGCCGTGGATAGGCGCTGCCCGGCGGGGTGAAGGCGCCCTGGGCGATGAAAACGAAGGAGTCCGGCTGTATGCGGACCGAATTGACGCGGCGAGTATCGCTGTGGTCCAGCAGCCCGGCGTCGCTCATCTGATAGCGCGTGCCTTCGGCCATATCACTGACGGTCATGCAGCCACCCAGCGCGAGTGACGCCAGCACCAAAACCAGACTACGCATCCTAATTCTCCAAAGGCCGGTGACGGAAAACCGGCGAATGGGCACGAGATGCAGATTTTGCGCCAGCTTGCGGGACTAACCGCCGATGATCTTCATGATGGTGGCGCCGCCGGAGAATGCCACTTCCTGCTTGTCGCCCAGAGCCTTGACCAACAAGCGCTGCAAGGCCGGCAGAGCCTGGTGGCGGGGTTTGTCCAGCAGGTCGCCCACGTAGTGGCGGTTGCTCGACGACAGGCAGCCATGCAGCCAGCCGGTGGACGACAGGCGCAAACGCGAGCAGGTCCGGCAGAACGGTACGCTTTCGTTGGCGATGACACCGAAGAAACCTTTGCCAGGCACTTCGTAGCGCACGGCAGTGGCGTCCACCGGGGCGTTAGCTTGCAGGTATTCGTGTTGTTCGCCGATCAGGCTGAGCAATTGCTGGAGGCTGACGAATTGCTGCAGGAACGCGTTGGAATCGTTGGCCAAGTGGCCCATGCGCATCAATTCGATAAACCGCAGCTCGTAGCCACGCTCCAGGCAGTAGTCGAGCAGCGGCATCACCTGGTCGAGGTTCTGGCCGCGCAACGGCACCATGTTGACCTTGATCTTGATTCCGGCGGCGCTGGCCTGGTCCATGCCATCAAGCACGGTGGCCAGGTCGCCACCACGGGCGATGCTGCGGAAGGCGTCGGCATCCAGAGTGTCGAGTGAGACGTTGATCCGGCGAATACCCGCATCCACCAGCAGCGGCAGTTTGCGCGCCAGCAGTTGGCCGTTGGTGGTCAGGCTGATATCACTCAGGCCCATCTGCCCCACGGCGCCCATGAAGGCCTCCAGCTTGGGGCTGACCAACGGCTCGCCGCCGGTAATGCGCAGGCGTTCGATGCCAGCAGCCTCGATCAGGTACTCGACGCCACGCGCCATTGCCTCGGCCGACAATTCGTCCTGCGCAGCCACCAGCCGCTTGCCGTTGGGCACGCAGTAGGTACAGGCGTAATTGCAGGCTGAGGTCAGGCTGATCCGCAAATTGCGGAATCGCCTGCCTTGACGATCAACGATCATGGATCACTCCGGCAGAGGATAATTCGGGCGCGCTAAAACCTGACTGAAAAATCAAGTTTTAGCAAGGTCCTTGCCTGAGTATATTCCTGGGTTACTGCGCTGGGCAGGAAATCATATCGCCATCACGCTGGCGAATGATTCAAGTAGCCGGCGTTTCAGCGTTCGGCAAATCGGTGCTGTGCTTGCGTTTGTTGCCCATGCGCACGCCGATGTCCATCAGGAACTGGAAGAAACCTTCCTGGTCTTCCAGCACATTGCTCCAGAACGGCGAGTGGTACAGCGCGACGGCGCCGTGCACCAACGCCCAGGCGGCGCAGTAGTGGAAATACGGCGGCACGTCTTCCAGCTTGCCCTCGCTGATGCGGCCCTTGATCAGCAGGGTCAGGCGTTCGAAGTTCGAGGCACGGATCTTGTGCAGTTCCTCGACCATTTCCGGCACCTGATTGCCCTTGACCACTTTTTCTTCCAGGCGATCAAACAGGCGGTAGCGCTGCGGGTCACGCATACGGAACTCGAAGTAGGCGCGGGACAGCGCTTCCTTGTCCTTGTCGACATCGGCCGAGTGCAACAGCTCGTTCAAGTCGCGCTCGTAGTCGAGCATCAGGCGCAGGTAGATCTCGGCCTTGGACTTAAAGTGCTTGTAGATGGTGCCTTTGCCGATACCCACGGCATCCGCAATCATCTCGACGGTGACGCTGTCTTCACCCTGGTCGAGGAACAGCTTGAGTGCGGTGTCGAGAATTTCCTGCTCGCGGCGGCGAAACTCACGGACCTTGCGGGGTTCTTTGTGCATAAGAAAAAGGTCTGCAGAGATGGATATTGGGAGGGTGGCGTGCCCCAAGCCGTGCTTGTCGGAACGTTTTACCCGGTGCGCGGGATTATCCCGACTGAACGGTCGTTGGGCAACGCCTATATGAACAACCTTTGCACTTAACTTACAGCGCGCCAACGAATAAGCCGATTTGAGTCAGAAATAAAACAGGTCATTGGCGCATGTGCATCGCAACCAATGAGAACTCAACCGAAGCGGGCGTATTCCAAATCTGTTTAAAAAACGATCAGATGCGGCTGGACTGAATCGGATACTGATCAATACTTGAACTGTCGGCGTGGCATCTCCCCCAAGTGACGCGTCGACCTGGGTACCGACGGACTGCGTACCCTTGTTTTACTCCTAATGGTCTTAACCCGGATTCACCCCCCAGAACCCGGGTTTTTTTTGCCTGCGATTTAGTGGCCGACGTGAGCCAGCGGGAACAGACGCTTGAAGTTCTCGGTGGTCTGTTCGGCGAAGCGCTCGTAGGACTCGCCCCGCAGCATCGCCAGGTAATCCGCCACATCCCGTACGTATTCCGGCAGGTTGGGTTTGCCGCGATGAGGAATTGGCGCCAGGTACGGCGAATCGGTTTCCACCAGCAGGCGGTCTGCCGGGACCTGGCGCGCGACATCCCGCAGGGCATCGGCGTTGCGGAAGGTCACGATGCCCGACAGGGAAATGTAGAAGCCGAGGTCGAGGGCGGCCTTGGCCATGTCCCAGTCTTCCGTGAAGCAATGCAGCACACCGGCCTGGGGCAGCGCGGCCTCGCGCAGCAGGGTCAGGGTGTCGGCACGGGCGCCACGGGTGTGGACGATCACTGGCTTGCCGGTCTGCTGGGCGGCTTGCAGGTGTAGACGGAACGACGCCTGCTGCAACTCGGCAGCTTCCGGTTCGTAGTGGTAATCCAGGCCGGTCTCGCCAATGGCCACTACGCGCGGGTGATTGAGTTCGCCGAGCAGCCAGTCGAGGGCCGGGGCTTCGCCGGGCTTCAGATCCAGTGGGTGAATGCCCACCGAGCAATCGACGTCAGCATAACGATCGGCCAGGGCTTTGACGTCGGCGGCGTTTTCCGCGCTGACGCCGATGCACAGGAAGTGCCCTACCCCGCGCTGACGCGCGGCTTCGAGGGCGGCGTCGAGGGAGCCGCCGTGCTGGGCAAGGTCGAGGCGATCAAGGTGGCAATGGGAATCTACGAGCATAGGGATCTACAACTTGAGTCACGGAATATGTCTGGCCAACGATACACCCGTCGGCCACTGAAATTAACGGCGGCCGAGCAAGCCGACCCATTGCACCAGCAAGGCCTCAAGCAACAACACGCGGTTGAGGTTGGCCTTGCCCAGGACCTTCTGGCGTTGGGCGAGGATCCAGTCCTGAATGTTCAGGACCTTGTCCTGGGCACTCTTCTGCGCGAGGTATTGCACCACCTTGCGCATGTCCGCCAGGCCCAGGCCGTTTTCGTCCTGGGTCAGCTGGTAGCGCAGGATCAGGCTCGACCAGTCGCAGAACCAATCGAACAGCAGCAGCAAGGGAATGTCTTTCCAGGCGCTTTCGGCCAGTTGCGTGGCGGACATCTCCTGCCTGAGCAGTTTCTTCACTCCGTCCACCACCAGCGCGCGCTGTTCACGTACGCCTTGGGCCTGGAGTTTGACCGCCGCCAAGGGCGAGCCGGCCGCCAGGGTCAGCAACTCGACGCGCTCGGCCTCGCCGCACTCCGGCAGTGCCTGGGCCAGCCATTGCAGGCTCATGGCTTCGCTCGGCAACGGGCAGGCCTGTTGCACGCAGCGGCTGCGGATGGTCGGCAGCAGGCGGCTGGACTGGTGGCTCACCAGCAGCAGCACGGTATCGCCGGAAGGTTCTTCCAGGCTCTTGAGCAAGGCGTTGGCCGCGTTGATGTTCATCGATTCCACTGGCTCGATCAGCACCACTTTGCGCCCGCCCATCTGCGCGGTCTGCACCACGAAGCTGACCAGATCACGCACCTGATCGACTTTGATTGCCTTGTCGGCTTCTTCCGGCTCCAGCAGGTAGTTGTCCGGGTGGCTGCCGGCCTTGAGCAGCATGCAGGCTTTACATTCCCCGCAGGCTTCCAGGCCGTTGAGCCGCTGGCATAACAAGCTGGCCATCAGCCGCTCGGCCAAGGCGCGCTTGCCGATGCCCACCGGGCCGTGGAGCAAGTAGGCGTGGGCGTGCTGGGCACGGCCCGCCAGTTGCTGCCAGAGGCTGTCCTGCCACGGGTAGGCTTCAGCCACGGACACGCTCCACGAGTTTCGGCAACAGGGCGTCGATGGACTGCTGAACCTGAGTCAAGGGTTGCGCGGCGTCCAGCAGGTGATAACGGGCAGGATCGGCTTCGGCGCGCTTGAGAAACGCGCCGCGCACAGCTTCAAAAAACACTCGGGTTTCCAGTTCGAAACGATCGAGGCGACCCCGGGCAGTGGCGCGGGCCATGCCGACTTCCACCGGAAGGTCGAACACCAGGGTCAGGTCGGGACGCAGATCGCCCTGGACGAAGGTTTCCAGCGTCGCAATGCGCTCGAGGGACAAGCCACGACCGCCGCCCTGATAAGCGTAGGTCGAATCGGTAAACCGGTCGCAAATCACCACCGCGCCACGGGCCAGGGCCGGGCGAATGACTTCGGCCAGGTGCTGGGCGCGGGCAGCAAACACCAGCAGCAGCTCGGTGTCGGGGTTCATCTGTTCGTCGCCCGGGATCAGCAGCACTTCACGGATGCGCTCGGCCAGCGGCGTGCCGCCGGGCTCGCGGGTCAGCAGCACCTCGATACCTTCGGCGCGCAGGCGCTCGGCCAGGTATTCGCGATTGGTGCTTTTGCCGGCGCCTTCCGGGCCTTCCAGGGTAATAAACAAGCCAGTCACAGGCAGTCCTTAGTCAGAGTCATTGCGGGCTTTGCGGCGCGGTGTCGTCGGGTGCAGGGGACGGCTCGGCGGGCGTATCAACCGGCGCATCCGCAGGTTTTGCCGTCGGTGCTGGCGCCGGGCTGGAACGGTAATCGGCGCGGCGCTTCATCTGGTACTCACGCACCGCAGCGTTATGCGCATCCAGGTTATCCGAGAAAATATGGCTGCCGTCGCCTCGGGCGACAAAATACAGGCTGCTACCGGCCACCGGGTTCAGCGCGGCATGAATCGCCTCACGTCCGACCATGGCAATCGGCGTCGGCGGCAGGCCGGCGATCACGTAGGTGTTGTAGGGCGTGGCTTCCTTGAGATGGGCGCGGGTCAGCTTGCCGGTATAGCGCTCGCCGAGGCCGTAGATCACCGTCGGGTCGGTTTGCAGCAGCATGCCGATCTTCATGCGTCGCACGAACACTCCGGCGATCTGGCCGCGCTCTTCCGGCACGCCGGTTTCTTTCTCGACCAGCGAGGCCATGATCAACGCTTGATAGGGTTCGGTGTACGGCGCGTCAGCGGCGCGTTTGCTCCACTCCTGGGCGAGGACATCGTCCAGACGGTTATAGGATTTCTTCAGCAACTCCACATCGCTCATGCCGCGAACGAAGCGGTAGGTGTCGGGAAAGAAGCGGCCCTCGGGGAACACGCCGGGGTGGCCGAGTTTTTCCATGACCTCACTGTCACTCAGGCCCGACAGGGTTTGCTCGATCTTTTCATGCTTGGCCAGGGCGGCGCGCACCTGGCGGAAGTTCCAGCCTTCCACCAGCGTGATGCTGTACTGCACCACTTCACCACGCTGCCACAAACCGATCAGGCCCTCGGCGGTGAGGCCTGGGGTCATGCGGTACTCGCCGCTGTGCAGCGGCTGGCCGTCGAGGTTGAAGCGCCAGTAGAGACGCAACCAGAACGCATCCTTGAGCACGCCGTCATTTTCCAGGCGATTGAAGGTGCCGGTGGGCGTCGCGCCGGCCGGTACGTCCAGCAATTGCTCCTGGGTCAGATTCAGGGGCTGCTCAAGGGCCGAGTTCAGCTTCCAGGCCGAAGCGCCCAGCAGCAAACCCGCCAGGACCAGACCGATCTCCAGCAACAATACAAATTTACGTCTCAAATCAAATATCCAATAGTGCGCGAACAATGCCCTGCAGTTTACGGGTGAGCGGCCCAACCGGCCAGCTCATCGCAGCACATCCGCGCACCGGCCAAATGCCATATACGCTGTTGCACACAAAGACTTCGTCGGCCTGGTGCAGCTGTTCAAGGCTGATATCGGCCACGCTCGTCGGAATGCCCAACTGCTGCGCCTGGGCCAACACCTCGGCCCGCATGACGCCCGCGACGCCACAGCGCTTCAGATCAGCGGTCAGCAACACGCCGTCACACACCAGGAACAGGTTGCTGAAGACGCCTTCGATGACTCGACCGGACATATCCAGCATCAAACCTTCGGCGTGATCGGCATCCTGCCACTCGGCGCGGGCGAATACCTGTTCCAGGCGATTGAGGTGCTTGAGGCCGGCAAGCAAAGGTTGCTTGGACAAACGGGTGGTACACGCAAACAGGCGAATGCCTGACGCTGCATGTTCCGGGGGATAAGCGGCAGGCGGACTGCCTTGCAGAATGCGCCGCGCGGGAGCGCCAGCGCTGATGCCGTAACCGCGCTGGCTGTCGCCACGGGTCAGGATCAACTTGAGTACACCCTCGCCCAAGGCGGCGGCATAGGCCAGCAATTCGCTGCGGATCAACGGCTGATCCGCAACAATCGCCAACCGCCTGCAGCCCTCATCCAGGCGCTGCAGGTGGCGGTCGAGCAGCACGGGTTGCCCGGCCTTGACGGCAATGGTCTCGAACAGGCCATCACCGTACGCCAGGCCACGGTCTTTCAGGGGCACTGCGCCCGCCGGCTGACCGTCAACCCAGCTTTCCATCACTCGGCGAACCGGCGGAACACCAGGGAACCGTTGGTACCACCAAAACCGAACGAGTTGGACAACACCACGTCGATCGGCATCTTCTGCGCTTCATGCGGTATGAAGTTCAGGTCGCAGCCTTCATCCGGCTCATCGAGGTTGATGGTCGGCGGAGCGACCTGATCCTTGATGGCCAACACGCTGAAGATCGCCTCGACCGCGCCCGCCGCACCCAACAGGTGGCCGGTCATGGACTTGGTGGAGCTGACCGCCAGCTTGTAGGCGTGCTCGCCGAACACCGACTTGATGGCCTCGGCTTCCGCCAGGTCGCCCGTGGGTGTCGAAGTGCCGTGGGCGTTGATGTATTGCACCTGGTCAATGTTGACCTTGGCATCACGCAACGCGTTGGTGATGCAGCGTGCAGCACCTGCACCGTCAGACGGCGGCGAGGTCATGTGGTACGCGTCACCGCTCATGCCGAAGCCAATCAGCTCGGCGTAGATGGTGGCGCCACGGGCCTTCGCGTGCTCCAGCTCTTCGAGGACCAGGGCACCGGCGCCGTCGGCCAGTACAAAGCCATCACGGCCTTTGTCCCACGGACGGCTGGCACGGGTCGGCTCGTCATTGCGGGTCGACAGTGCACGGGACGCGCCGAAGCCACCCATGCCCAGACCGCAGGCAGCCATCTCGGCGCCGCCGGCGATCATCACGTCAGCTTCGTCATAGGCGATATTGCGCGCCGCCATGCCGATGCAGTGAGTGCCGGTGGTGCACGCCGTGGAGATAGCGTAGTTAGGCCCCTGGGCACCCAAGTGGATGGACAGGAAACCGGAAATCATATTGATGATCGAGCCAGGCACGAAGAACGGTGAAATTCTACGGGGGCCAGACTCGTGCAGCGTGCGGCTGGTTTCTTCGATATTGGTCAGACCGCCAATACCCGAACCCATGGCCACGCCGATGCGCTCACGGTTGGCGTCGGTGACCTCCAGGCCGGCATTACGCACCGCCTGAAAACCGGCTGCCAGGCCGTATTGAATGAACAGGTCGAGTTTGCGGGACTCTTTGACCGAGAGATATTCCTCGACATTGAAGTCCTTTACCGAGCCGCCAAAACGGGTGGAATAGGCAGAAAGGTCCGTGTGTTCGATCAGACCAATACCACTGCGGCCAGCCAGAATGCCCTGCCAACTGCTCGGCACATCCGTACCCAGTGGCGACAACATACCCATACCGGTGACTACGACGCGTCTACGCGACACAGCACTCTCCTTTTTCTAATGACGACACTTTGCATCAGGCTTAAAGGAAAAAACCGCACGCCGTAGGGCAGTGCGGTTTTTCCATCACAGCAAGCGACGATTACAAACTATTACGCCTGGTGGCTAGTAACGTAGTCGATAGCAGCTTGAACGGTAGTGATTTTTTCAGCTTCTTCGTCCGGGATTTCGGTCTCGAATTCCTCTTCCAGAGCCATCACCAGCTCAACGGTGTCAAGGGAGTCGGCACCCAGGTCTTCAACGAAGGAAGCAGTGTTGGTCACTTCTTCTTCTTTAACGCCCAGTTGCTCAGCAACGATTTTCTTGACGCGCTCTTCGATGGTGCTCATACCGTGTTTTCACTCCTAATGGACAAATTCAGGCAGCTGGCCAGTGGGTAAGTGTATAGAAAGACTTTTCAGCTTTTCAACTGAAAGCTTCACCCTCGTACCCTATTGGCCATCTGCCTATAAATAGATTGCAGCTTTATAACGGATTTTAGACAGCTCGTATGACATTTTTTTGAAGCGATCCGTCACAATTTAACTCATGTACATCCCGCCGTTAACCGGGATTGTAGCCCCAGTCACGTATGCCGCACCGTCGGATGCCAGGAAAGCGACCACATTCGCGATCTCTTGAGCCTGGCCCAGACGGCCCAGCGGAATCTGCGTCAGCAACGCTTCACGCTGCGCTTCAGGCAATTCGCGGGTCATATCGGTATCGATGAACCCTGGGGCCACCGAGTTGACCGTAATCGACCGCGAGCCCACTTCACGCGCCAGTGCACGGCTGAAACCTTCCAGACCGGCCTTGGCGGCTGCGTAGTTTACTTGGCCTGCGTTGCCCATGGCACCCACAACAGAGCCAATATTGATAATTCGACCCCAACGAGCCTTGGTCATGCCGCGCAAAACGCCCTTGGACAGGCGAAACAGACTGTTCAGGTTGGTATCAACGACGTCATGCCACTCGTCGTCTTTCATGCGCATCATCAGGTTATCGCGGGTAATACCGGCATTGTTCACCAGAATAGCCGGTGCACCGAATTGCGCCGAGATTTCAGCCAATACGGCGGCCACGGACTCATCGCTGGTTACATTCAGCTCAAGACCGGTGCCCTGAACGCCGTTTTCCTTCAACGTCGCGGCAATACGCTCGGCGCCGGCGGCGGAAGTTGCGGTACCGATGACCACAGCGCCCAGACGACCCAGCTCCAGGGCGATCGCCTGGCCAATGCCACGGCTTGCGCCGGTGACCAGTGCAACTTTACCTTGCAGACTCATGCAGGCTTCTCCTAGGTTCGGAAATTAAAGGTCAGGCCAGAGCTGCACGAGCGGCAGCGAAGGCATCCGGGGTATTGAGGTTGGAAGTCGATACGCCTTCGGCGCAACGCTTGTTCAGGCCGGCCAGGACTTTGCCCGGGCCGCACTCTACCAATTGGGTGGCGCCGTTGGCGGCCAGGGCCTGCACCGACTCAACCCAGCGAACCGGCTTGTACAGCTGTTCCAGCAGGTCGCGCTTGAGGGTTTCCAGGTCGGGAGCAACCGCGGCGCTGACGTTCTGCACCAGCGGGATCTGCGGCGCCTGCCAGTTGATCGCAGCGATCGACTCGGCAAAACGCTCGGCAGCCGGGCGCATCAGTTCGCAGTGGGACGGCACGCTGACCGGCAATGGCAACGCACGCTTGGCGCCACGGGTCTTGCAGCCTTCGATGGCGCGCTCTACCGCAGCCTTGGCACCGGCGATCACCACCTGGCCAGGGGAATTGAAGTTCACGGCGCTGACCACTTCGCCCTGGGCCGCTTCGGCACAGGCAGCAATCACGTCAGCATCTTCCAGGCCGAGAATGGCGGCCATGCCACCCTGCCCGGCCGGAACTGCTTCCTGCATCAGTTGGCCACGACGCTCGACCAGCTTGACCGCTTCACCGAGGGTCAGGCTGCCAGCGGCCACCAGGGCGCTGTATTCGCCCAGGCTATGGCCGGCAACGTAAGCCGGGCGCGCACCACCTTCAGCCAACCACAGGCGCCACAGGGCGATGGAGGCGGTCAGGATGGCCGGCTGGGTCTTGTCGGTTTGGTTGAGCAGCGCTTCCGGCCCTTGCTGGGTCAGTGCCCACAGGTCGTAACCCAAGGCATCGGAAGCTTCCTTGAAAGTTTCCAGGACCAGCAGATGTTCCGCGCCCAGCTCGGCCAACATGCCGAGGGACTGCGAACCCTGCCCTGGAAAGACGAATGCGAGGGATGTAGACATGTAACAAGCCCCTAATGATCTGGTCGTCGGAAATTGGCGCCCCACAGCTGGGAGCGCAAGAAACTGACAGATTGGATGGTCAATTGAACTGGCCGGTCACATTTAAGCATTTCCGGCCCGATTCGCCTAAGGCAACAGATCCTCAAGGCGGCCGTGCAAGCGTTGCGGCAGGTTTTCCTGGATCTCGATCAAGGCGCGCTGGATGGCACTTTGAAAACCCTGCACCCCCGCCGAGCCGTGACTTTTCACCACGATGCCCTGCAACCCCAGGAAACTCGCGCCATTGTGCCGCGCCGGTGCCAGGTCCGCCTGCAAGCGCCGCATCAATGGCAGCGCCAGGGCGCCCACCATGCGTGACGCGAGGTTGCGCTTGAACAAGGCCTCGATGCGCGCAGCAATCATCGTCGCCAGGCCTTCGCTGGATTTGAGCAGGATATTGCCGACAAACCCGTCGCACACCACCACATCCGCTTCGCCGCGGTACAACCCGTCACCTTCGACAAAGCCGATGTAGTTCAAGCCTCGCGCGCTTTGCAACAGCGTCGCCGCCAGCTTGACCTGCTGATTACCCTTGATGTCTTCGGTGCCGATATTCAGCAACGCCACCCGAGGCCGGGCCACGCCCAGCGCTTCGGCCGCCACCGAGCCCATCAACGCAAAGTGCAGCAGATGCTCGGCACTGCAATCGACGTTCGCCCCCAGGTCCAGCAACTGGCAATAGCCTTGCTGGGTCGGGATCGCCGCGACCATCGCCGGCCGATCAATGCCCGGCAGGGTTTTCAACACATGCCGGGACAACGCCATCAACGCCCCGGTATTGCCAGCACTGACACAGGCCTGGGCCTTGCCGTCGCGCACCAACTCCAGGGCCACCCGCATCGAAGAATCAGGCTTGCCGCGCAAGGCCTGGGCAGGCTTTTCATCCATGGTGATGGTTTCGCTGGCCGGCGTAACAGTCAGGCGCGCGCGATCCACCGCCGGATGGCTGGCAATCAGTTCTTCAAGTAAGGAGGGTTGACCGACGAGGGTCAGGTGCAGCGAGGGCGTGGCAGACAGGCAAGCAATGCAGGCCTGAACAATGCTGCGGGGACCGAAGTCCCCGCCCATTGCGTCAATCGCGATGACTTGAGCAGACAAGTGATTACTCGTCAGCGCCCTTGTCGATCACTTTACGGCCACGGTATACGCCTTCTGGCGATACGTGGTGACGCAGGTGAACTTCACCGGTGGTTTTTTCTACAGACAGAGTGCTCGCCGTCAGGGCGTCGTGCGAACGACGCATGTCACGGGCAGAGCGGGATTTTTTGTTCTGCTGAACAGCCATAATTGATTAACTCCTAAACGTTTGGGTCACGCTTTAACTGCGCCAATACACTGAACGGGTTGGACCGCGTTACCTCGTCCTCGCTCGGTTCGGGCTCATCGAGACCCGCCGGCTGCTGGCATTCTTCCGGATGATGAGCAGGCACAATGGGCAAGGCGAGCAAAAGCTCCTCCTCGATCAGTGACTGCAGATCCAAAGGATCTTCGCCCAGTTCCAGCACGTCATAACCTTTCGGCAACGACTGGGTATTCGCACCCTCTTTCACCACAGCATAACTGCATTCGCTGTGGATCGGCAGGGTGACCAGCTCAAGACAACGCTGGCAAACCATTTTGACTTCGGTGTCGATAAAGCTGTGGATTACCACAGACTTACGTTCATCTCGTTCAAAAATGAATTTAGCCTGCACCGTACCGACAGTGTCGGAAAGCGGGTCGCAGAGTCTCTCCAAATCGGCCAGCAGCACTTCACCTTGAAGGGTAGTGCCACGATCAGCCAATTTGCGCGGGTCAACGTGAGGTGGAATCGGGTCATTCAACATAGGCGCAGCATTATAGGGATGCACCCAGCCATGTCAAAGGAAATTCAGCCCTGTCCGTCACTGGGCCTCCCCGCTAGAATCCGCGACTGCCTTGAGGAGACGTCCATGCTGCCTTTATTACTCGCTTCCAGCTCGGTTTATCGCCGGGAATTGTTGAATCGCCTGCACCTGCCGTTCATCTGCAGTTCGCCGGATATCGACGAAAGCCACCGCCCGGACGAGTCCGCCGTGGAACTGGTGAAGCGCCTCGCCGAAGAAAAGGCCCGCGCCCTCGCCGGCAGTCATCCGGGGCACCTGATTATCGGCTCGGACCAGGTTGCCGCGCTCGACGGCCAGATCATCGGCAAGCCCCACACCTTCGCGAAGGCCCGTGAGCAACTGCTGGCGGCCAGTGGCAAGCGGGTCAGCTTCCTCACCGGCCTGGCCGTACTGAACAGCACCACCGGCCACTGCCAGGTCGACTGCATTCCCTTCACCGTGCACATGCGCACGCTGGACGCCGCACGCATCGAACGCTACCTGCGCATCGAGCAGCCCTACGACTGCGCAGGCAGCTTCAAGGCCGAAGGGTTGGGGGTGAGCCTGTTTCAAAGCACCGACGGGCCGGACGCTACCAGCCTGGTCGGCCTGCCACTGATTCGACTGGTGGACATGCTGCTGGCCGAAGGCGTACAGATTCCCTGAGAACACCACAAAACAAATGTGGGAGCGGGCTTGCTCGCGAAGGCGGTATGCCAGTCAACATCAATATCGACTGACCCACCGCATTCGCGAGCAAGCCCGCTCCCACATTTTGAGCTATATCACTTTCAAGATCTCAGCGCAGGGTCGGCCCTTGGAAGCCCATGTACAGGGCCAGCTTCTCGGCCACACTGGCGCCGAGTTTCTTCGAAAAGCGGTCAAACGGCGATTCCTGGACGGTGAAGTCCACCAGTTCTTTCTCGCCAATCACATCTCGCGCCACCGAACTGGCACTGCCCAGGCCGTCGATCAAACCCAACGGCAGCGCTTGCTCACCGGACCAGACCAGGCCGGAGAACAGTTCCGGATGCTCTTTATCCTTGAGCCGGTCACCGCGCCCCTGCTTGACGCTGGCAATAAACTGCCGATGAGTGGTGTCCAGCACGCCCTGCCAGAACTGGGTCTCATCAGCCTTTTGCGGCTGGAACGGATCCAGGAACGACTTGTGCTCGCCAGACGTGTACGTACGCCGCTCAACCCCGAGTTTCTCCATGGTGCCGACAAACCCGTAACCAGCCGCCGTCACACCAATGGAACCCACCAGGCTGGCCTTGTCGGCGTAGATCTGGTCGGCAGCGCTGGCGATGTAATAGGCACCCGAGGCACCCAGGTCGGAAATCACCGCATAGAGCTTGATGTCCGGATGCAAGGCGCGCAGGCGACGAATTTCGTCATATACATAGCCTGACTGCACCGGACTGCCGCCTGGGCTGTTAATGCGCAGAATCACAGCCTTGACCTTGGTATCTTCGAAGGCGGCCCGCAGGCTGCTGACGATATTGTCGGCACTGGCGGATTCCTTGTCGGCAATCACCCCACGCACCTCGATCAATGCCGTGTAATTGCCGCTTCGGGTGGCACTCTTTTCCATGTCCATCAGCGGACTGAACAGTGCAAGCATGCCCAGCAGATAAATAAAGGTCAGGAGCTTGAAAAAGATCCCCCAACGCCGGGAACGACGCTGCTCCTGGACACTGGCCAGCAGCGTCTTCTCCAGCAACTTCCAGCTTCTGTCATCGCCATTGTTATCGGCATTGGCCTTTTCAGGCGCCTTCCACTCATCGGTCATGCCATCCACCCCAGCAAAGACTTAATGGGCCCGGCTGAGCCAGGCCTGCAATTCAGAAAAACGGTCAATCGTCAGTCTCGGCTCGTACACTTGCAACGCCTCGGCAGACTGGGCGCCGTAGCTCACTGCCACGGAATCCATGCCAGCATTGCGCGCCATCATCAGGTCGAACGACGCATCACCCACCATTAACGCCTGCCGCGGCGACACGCCACATTGAGCGAGAATCTGTTCGAGCATCAGAGGATGAGGCTTGCTGGCGGTTTCATCCGCCGCACGGGTCGCGTCGAAATAATCTTCCCAGCCATGGGCCTTGAGCACCCGATCCAGGCCGCGACGGGCCTTGCCGGTCGCCACCGCGAGGTGATATCCATCCGAACGAAACGCTTCCATGGCCTGCGCAACGCCTTCAAACAGCGGCGAAGGCTGGGCATCCAGCGCCATGTAGTAATCGGCGTAATGCTGACGAAACGCTATCAACTCGTCATCGCCAATCTCCGGATACAGGGTGCGGATCGCCTCCGGCAGACCCAGCCCAATAATGCCCTTGACCGCCAGGTCGTCGCACAACGCGTAACCGGAACGAGTCGACGCGGCGTGCATCGACTCGACAATCCGACCAATGGAGTTACACAGCGTGCCATCCCAATCAAAGATCAGCAGCTTGTAGTCAAGGTGCGACACTCAGGCGCTCCACGGTCTTGGCCCACATCTCGTCGACAGGCGCTTGCAGCTTCAATTCGCCGCCATCCGGCAGCGGCACGGTCAGCATGTAGGCGTGCAGGAAAAGGCGTTTGCCGCCCAGATCGCGAATTTCCTTGGAGAAATCCTCGTCGCCGTATTTGGTATCGCCGGCGATGCAGTGGCCCGCGTGCAGGGTATGCACACGAATCTGGTGGGTACGGCCAGTCACAGGCTTGGCCTCGACCATGGTGGCAAAGTCACCAAAGCGACGCAGTACCTTGAACAGGGTCAGCGCCTCCTTGCCCTCTTCGTCCACCTCGACCATGCGCTCGCCGGAGCGCAGGTTGCTCTTCTGCAACGGCGCGCGGACGCTCTTGATCGAGGTCGCCCAGTTGCCACGCACCAGCGCCATGTAGCGCTTGTCCACGCCATCACCGCGCAGGGCGGCGTGCAGGTGGCGCAACATGCTGCGTTTCTTGGCAATCATCAGCAGGCCGGAAGTGTCACGGTCCAGACGGTGGACCAGTTCCAGCTCCTTGGCATCCGGGCGCAACTGACGAAAGGCTTCGATCACCCCGTAGTTCAAGCCACTGCCGCCATGGACGGCGATGCCGCAAGGCTTGTTGATCACGATCAGCTTGTTATCTTCGAAGACAATCGACGCTTCGAGGCGCTGCAACAGGCCTTGAGCCAGAGGGACCGGTTCGTCCCGCTCAGGCACCCGCACCGGCGGCACGCGGATGATGTCACCCGCCTGCAGCTTATACTCGGGCTTGATCCGGCCCTTGTTCACGCGCACTTCGCCTTTACGCAAAATGCGGTAAATCAAGGTCTTGGGCACGCCTTTGAGCCTGGCAAGAAGAAAGTTGTCGATGCGTTGGCCGGCATATTCCGGCGAGACCTCGAGCAGCTGGACGCTGGGGGTCTGGGGGGCGGTAGTCGTCATGGCGGCGATGATAACAATTTTTTATGGAATTGAAGCACTTAATCATTGCTGCTATAGTCGCGAACGCCGCCAAAAGCGGCCTGGACAGAGGACTAGCGGCAAACTGCCGGCCCTGACCATCGCAATTCATCAGGACGCGAGGCCGTCCTACGGGGCTTTCGCCACCTTGGAAGGCTCGAGATTGTAACAAGCGCAGGTGACATGAGGCCTGAAGCGAGTGCAAAAAGCAGAGTGATTACTCGCCTTTTGCGCCGATATTTACGGCCAGTTCACAAAGTGCAGTCAGTCTTGAGCCAGACCACGGCGAATGCTTCGGAAACAACGCCTGTTACGAGCTGAGTGAGAGCACAGTCGCCCACACCCGGTCTTGTTTAGCCATGAGCGTGCTCTCCCCATTGGAGAACACGGTAAATGCCAACCCGCTGCGGATTCTGCGCGCGGCAGCACCCGAATTATCAGGGATACGTGTAGGGTGGAGATGCACAACCGTCGGACTGTGTAGCACTAGGCTTATATTTAGACGCTTCATCTCGTCCACAGTCGCCGGTTGATTCCTCCTCCTGACTGAGTGCTTAAGTCACCACAGCAAGCAGGAAGCGTACGTCGCGATATCGCCCATTTTGGCGGGTATTGCTGGACACTGGAGTGGCCAACCACTCTTGACGCACCTGACACCGACCGTGAGAAGTCGTGTGTGCCGAACGCCGTTTCCGGCAGCCCGGAAACCGACGGTACAACATGAAAAGAATGCTGATTAACGCAACTCAACCCGAAGAGTTGCGTGTTGCACTGGTAGACGGCCAACGCCTCTACGACCTGGACATCGAGTCCGGTGCACGCGAGCAAAAGAAGGCCAACATCTATAAAGGCCGGATTACTCGTATCGAACCAAGCCTTGAGGCTGCCTTTGTCGATTTCGGCTCCGAGCGCCATGGCTTCCTGCCCCTCAAAGAAATCTCCCGCGAATACTTCAAGAAAGCCCCAGAAGGCCGCGTGAACATCAAGGACGTCCTGAGCGAAGGCCAGGAAGTCATCGTTCAGGTGGAAAAAGAAGAACGTGGCAACAAGGGCGCCGCCCTGACCACCTTCATCAGCCTGGCTGGCCGCTACCTGGTCCTGATGCCGAACAACCCGCGTGCCGGCGGTATCTCCCGTCGCATCGAAGGCGAAGAGCGCAACGAACTGCGTGAAGCGCTGAACGGCCTGATCGCTCCGGCCGACATGGGCCTGATCGTGCGCACTGCCGGCCTGGGCCGCAGCAGCGAAGAAATGCAGTGGGACCTCGATTACCTGCTGCAACTCTGGACCGCTATCAAAGAAGCGTCCCTGGATCGTTCCGCGCCATTCCTGATCTACCAGGAAAGCAACGTGATCATCCGCGCCATCCGCGATTACCTGCGCCAGGACATCGGCGAAGTGCTGATCGACAGCGTTGAAGCCCAGGACGAAGCCCTGACCTTCATCCGCCAGGTGATGCCGCAGTACGCCAGCAAGATCAAGCTCTACGAAGACAGCGTTCCGCTGTTCAACCGTTTCCAGATCGAAAGCCAGATCGAAACCGCTTTCCAGCGCGTAGTCGAACTGCCTTCCGGCGGCTCCATTGTTATCGACCCGACCGAAGCATTGGTGTCCATCGACATCAACTCGGCGCGCGCTACCAAGGGTAGCGACATCGAAGAAACCGCCCTGCAGACCAACCTGGAAGCGGCTGAAGAAATCGCCCGCCAGCTGCGCCTGCGTGACATCGGCGGCCTGATCGTGATCGACTTCATCGACATGACCCCAGCCAAGAACCAGCGCGCCGTGGAAGAGAAAGTCCGCGAATGCCTGGAAGCTGACCGTGCTCGCGTACAGGTTGGTCGCATCTCGCGCTTCGGCCTGCTGGAAATGTCCCGTCAGCGCCTGCGTCCATCCCTGGGCGAAAGCAGCGGCATCGTTTGCCCGCGTTGCAACGGCACCGGCATCATCCGTGACGTTGAATCGCTGTCGCTGGCGATCCTGCGCCTGATCGAAGAAGAAGCCCTGAAAGACCGCACTGCCGAAGTGCGCGCCCAGGTGCCAATCCCGGTGGCTGCGTTCCTGCTCAACGAAAAACGCAACTCGATCACCAAGATCGAACTGCGTACCCGTGCCCGCATCGTCATCCTGCCGAACGATCACCTCGAGACGCCGCACTTCGAAGTGCAGCGCCTGCGTGATGACAGCCCGGAAGCCCACGTCAACCAGTCCAGCTACGAAATCGCTGCTGCCGCTGCCGAAGTGGAAGAAGTCCAGCCAGCCGCCGCGACCCGCACCCTGGTTCGCCAGGAAGCCGCCGTCAAGACCGCGCCAGCCCGTGCCAACGCACCGGTTCCGGTTGAAGCTGCCGCGCCGGTTGCCGCACCTGCTGCCCTGCCTGAGCCAAGCCTGTTCAAGGGCCTGGTGAAGTCGCTGGTCAGCCTGTTCGCCACCAAGGAAGAGCCGGTGGCTCCAGTTGTGGTCGAGAAGCCTGCCGCTGAACGCCCTGCACGCAACGAAGAGCGTCGCAACGGTCGCCAGCAGAGCCGCAATCGCAACGGTCGCCGTGACGAAGAGCGCAAGCCTCGTGAAGAACGTGCGCCACGCGAAGATCGTGCCCCACGTGAAGAGCGCCAGCCGCGCGAGGCCCGTGAAGAAACGCCAACCGTAGCCCGTGAAGAGCGTGCACCACGCGAAGAACGTGCACCGCGCGCTCCACGCGCCCCGCGTGAAGACCGCAAGCCACGTGGCGAGCGTGAAGAACGCGTGCGTGAACTGCGCGAGCCATTGGATGCTGCTCCTGCCATAGCCGCTGCTGCTGCCACCACTGCCATTGCCGAAGAGCGTCCAGCTCGTCAGCCGCGTGAAGAACGTGCGCCACGCCCTCCTCGTGAAGAGCGTCAACCACGTGCCGAGCAAGCAGCTCCAACTGGTGAAGAAGAAGAGCTGCTGTCCAACGAAGATCAGCAACAGGAAGACGGTCAGGACAACGCCGAAGGCGATCGTCCACGCCGCCGCTCCCGTGGCCAGCGTCGTCGCAGCAACCGTCGTGAGCGTCAACGTGATGCCAACGGCAATGAAATCGAAGGCTCGGAAGAGACCGGCGAAGCTTCCGCTACTGGCGAACCGACTGGTGCCGAACTGGCTGCCGGCCTGGCCGTTACCGCTGCCGTTGCCAGCTCGGTCATCAGCGCACCTGCTGAAGCCCAGGCCAACGAGCAAGCTGAAGCCGCCACCGCTGCCATCCAGGAAAACACTGTTGTTGAGACGCCAGTTGTAGAGACGCCAGCCGTCGAAGCTCCTGTGGTTGAAGCGACGACGCCAGTCGAAGCCCCGGTTGTTCCGGAAGTGGAAGTAGCGCCGACTCGTCACGTTCGTGAAGTTCGTGAAGTTCGCGAGCCTCAGCCTGAAGCTGAAGTGGTTGCCGAACCTGCTGCTGTTGTTGAACAACAGCCAGTGGTTGAAGCCGCCGTTGAAGCACCGGTTGCCGAGCCAACCCCTGAAGTGCGTGAAGTTCGCGAAGAACAGACCGCCTTCCAGTGGACTGCCGAGCCAGCCCCAGTGGTTGAAGCGGTTGAAGCGCCAGCGCCTGCTCCAGTGGCTGAAGAAGCTCCAGCGCCAGTCGCTGAAGTGGTTGTCGCCGCTGAACCTGCAGCCGTGGTTGCCGAGCCTGCTCCAGTGGTTGAAGCACCCGTGGTTGCCGAAGTGGCAGCACCGGTGGTTGAAGCCGCTCCGACCAGCGCCCTGACCGAAAACGGCCGTGCGCCGAACGACCCGCGTGAAGTGCGTCGTCGTCGCAAGGAAGCTGAACTGGCTGCCGCTGCCGCCAAGCTGGCTGCCGAGACTGCGCCGGCAGTCGCTGAAGTTACCGAAGCAGCCCCTGCGCCGGTAACCGAAGCCGTGGTTGAGCACACTGCCCCTGCTATCGACGAGAACCAACGTTCCGTTGAAGAAGTGGTTGAGCACAACCCAAAAGCCCTGGAAGAAGAGCACGAGCCTAAACCCCTCGTCTGATTCCATCGGCCACTAAAAAGCCCCGCCTGAGTGATCAGGCGGGGCTTTTTTATGCCTGCGCTATCCGCTAGTGGTAGTTCAACAACGCCGGCACATCCACATCCCACAACACGCCGGGATCATCGACTGCCACTTCCTGCACCGAAGCCTGGGCAAACAATGGCTTTGCTCCACGATCTCCCTTCAGCGCCATCAAGGCTGGGCCGAATGAACGGCCAAACCCCACAGGATGCCCATACTGACCGGCATGCACCGGGACGCTGATACCATCGATCTCAAGGCCTGCCATCACCTGCTCGATACTCGCAGGCAGGATGAACGGCATATCCCCCAGCACCACCAGCCAGCCATCGGACGTGCCGCTAGCCGCCACTGCAGCCGCGATGCTGTCACCCATTCCAGGCGAGCACAGCAAGAGCACTTCACAGCCATGCAACTGCGCCAGCCGAATGACTTCGGTGCGATCCGGTGACGTCACCACCCAGCGCCTGGTAACCACCGCCGGCAAATTCACCAATACCTGTTCGATCACCGGCCGCGTGACGCCATCCCGGCCCATGCAGGGCGCCAGCAACTTATCCTGATTCGCCCCGGCCTCAGCCCGAAAACGACTGCCCTGCCCCGCCGCCAGGATGATCGCGGTGATGCTCGTCAACTGACCGCAGCCTGCAACGGCTTTTTCTGCAACAGATCAATCCCGTTCTTGATGGCGACGATTTCCGCCATCAACGACAGGGCGATCTCCGCTGGCGTATGGCTACCGATATGCAGGCCAATCGGCCCATGCAGCCGCGCAATGGCGTCCGTACTCAACCCCAGCGCCGCGAGGTTTTCCCGGCGCTTCTGGCTGTTGACCCGCGAGCCCAGGGCGCCAATGTAGAACGCCTTGGAATTGAGGGCCGTCAGCAGCGCCATGTCATCCAGGCGCGGGTCATGGGTGAGCGCGACAATCGCGGTGCGTTCATCGGTCTGGATATTCAGCACGGCTTCATCGGGCATGCCCGGCACAAAACGCCCGTGCTGCTCTTCCCAGCCATAGACAAACTCCTGGCGCGGGTCGCAGATCAGCACTTCGAAATCCAGCAGCCGGGCCATTTCTGCCACATAGCGTGACAGCTGGCCGGCGCCGATCAGCAGCAGACGCCAGCGCGGGCCATAAATCGCCCGCAAACGCTTGCCATCGAAGCTGACCACGTCGGTCTTGCTCGCACCGCTCAACACCACTTCACCGGTGGCCAGGTCCAACTCACGGGCGACAATCTCATGCGCCTCGCAACGCGCCAGCAATTCAGCGACCCAACCTGGATCACCCACCCGCTCTTCGGTCAGGCGCAAGGTGCCGCCGCACGGCAGACCAAAACGCGCCGCTTCGTCGCGGGTGACGCCATACGTCACAAGCTGCACCGGCGGCCCGTCATCAGGCAGCCGACCATCCTGCAAGCGGGCGATCAAGTCGTCCTCGATACAGCCGCCAGACACCGAGCCAATCACCACGCCGTCGCCGCGCAAGGCCAGCATCGCCCCCGGCGGCCGTGGAGCGCTGCCCCAGGTCTGAACCACGCTGTAGAGCACCACCCGCTGCCCGGCGCGGCGCCATTCCAGCACGCTGCGCAATACATTCAGATCAACACTGTCCATCAGGCCTTCGCCTCCTGCCAAACACGTAGCTGGTTTTGATAAACAGCATCTATGAGTTGATAAAAAATATCGGTAGTCAGCTAAGTTAACTCAGCAGCAATAAAAAAGCCCCGCAATGCAGGGCTTGGTGCGTCAAAAAACCAGCTTAGTTCAATAGCGGTTGGGCTCCATTTCCAGCACAACCTGGAAACGCTTTTCGATGTCCTGCTGGATGCGTAGCGCGAGCCCCGCAATCTCCTGGCCGGTGGCCGCGCCATAGTTAACCAACACCAGCGCCTGCAAGCGATGCACGCCAGCATCGCCATCGCGAAAACCCTTCCATCCCGCCTTGTCGATCAGCCAGCCAGCGGCCAGTTTCATCTGCCCGTCCGCCTGGGGGTAAGCCACCAGGTCCGGGTATTGCAGCTGCAACTCGGCAGCCAGCGCCTGGGACACCAGCGGGTTCTTGAAGAAGCTGCCGGCATTGCCGAGCACCGCCGGATCGGGCAGTTTCTCGCTACGGATGCTGCAAATCGCCTGACTGACATCGCTGGGAGTGGCCTGCGTAATGCCTAGCTCGGTCAGGCGCTGTTGCACCGGCCCGTATTCAAGCTTCAGGTGCACGGCACGACTCAAGGCAAAACGTACCCGCAGGATCAGCCAGCGCCCGACTTCGTGCTTGAACAGGCTGTCGCGGTAGGCAAAGTTGCATTCGGCCAGGCTGAAATCCCGCAGTTCGCCGGTCTGGCGATCAAGGGCGGTCAGGCCGGCGAACACGTCCTTGATCTCCACACCGTAGGCGCCGATGTTCTGCATCGGTGCGGCGCCGACCGTGCCGGGGATCAGGCTGAGGTTCTCCAGGCCGGAAAAGCCCTGGGCCAAGGTCCACAGTACAAACGGATGCCAGGCTTCGCCGGCTTCGGCTTCAACCACCACCTGGACGCCATCGTCTTGCACGACCCGAATGCCCTGGCTGGCCATGCGCAACACCAGTGCGTCGATGTCCTGGGTCAGCAACAAATTGCTGCCACCTCCAATCACCAGCAACGGCAGTTGTTGTTCGGCGGCGTAGGCCAAGGCCTCATGCACGTCGGCGTCGTTGCGGGCCTCGGCGAACAGCCGGGCACGCACGTCGATGCCAAAGCTGTTGAACGGTTTGAGCGAGACCTGTGCCTGTACCTGCAATGTCATAACCGGCCCTTCAATTCAATCACCAACAGGTCACACGCGCGCTCGATCAGGTCGAGTACGGTTTCGAAGCCCTGGTCGCCTTCGTAGTACGGGTCCGGCACTTCATCCACCACCGAATCGTAACGGCGCAGGAACAAGTCCAGGTCCGCCTTGCCCTGTGCTGGCTGCATGGCCTTGAGGTTGCGCAGGTTGCTCTGGTCCATGGCGAGGATCAGGTCGTAGCGGGAAAAGTCGGCACGCGACACTTGTTGTGCACGCTGGGCCGACAAGTCGTAACCCCGTTGCAGCGCCGCCCGCTGGCTGCGCTTGTCCGGTGGATTGCCAACGTGCCATTCACCGGTACCCGCGGAGGCCACTTCAACCTGATCAGCCAGGCCGGCTTCACGCAGTTTGTGGCGCAACACACCTTCTGCCGTAGGTGAACGGCAGATATTGCCCAGGCAGACGAACAGAACCTGCATCAGGCCCCCAGCAGGCGACGGACGCGCTCGAGGTCTTCTGGCGTGTCGACACCGGCCGGCGGCGCTTCCAGGGCATCGCCCACATGAATGCGCACGCCGTGCCACAGGGCACGCAGTTGTTCCAGGGATTCGGTGTTTTCCAGCCAGCACGGGCCCCATCTGACGAAGTCATGCAGGAACCCGGCGCGGTAGGCGTAGATGCCGATGTGGCGGCGGTAAGGCACGCCCGCCGGCAACACGTCGGGTTGCTTGGCGAATGCATCCCGCGCCCACGGCAATGTGGAGCGGCTGAAGGTCAGCGCCAGGCCATTGATGTCACTGACCACTTTCACCACGTTGGGGTTGAGCAGGGTCTGGATGTCTTCAATCGGCTCGGCCAGGGTTGCCATGCGGGCTTCGCCATGGGCTGCCAGGTTGGCCGCCACCTGGTCGATCACGCTGGGCGGAATCAACGGCTCGTCACCTTGGACGTTGACCACGATGGCGTCCGCCGCCAGCCCCAGCTTGGTGGCCACTTCGGCCAGGCGGTCGGTGCCGGAATTGTGGTCTTCACGGGTCAGCACCGCTTCGGCGCCAAAGCTTTTGCAGGCCTCGATGATGCGCGGATCATCGGTGGCCACCACCACCCGTTCGGCGCTGCTTTTGCAGGCCTGTTCCCACACCAGCTGGATCATCGGCTTGTTGCCGATCAGCTGCAGCGGTTTGCCGGGCAGGCGGGTTGACGCATAGCGGGACGGGATGACAACGGTGAAGGCGGTGGTCATTTATCCAGGCGCTCGTCGGTGGTCAGGGTGCGGGCTTCGCTTTCAAGCATTACCGGAATGCCATCACGGATCGGGTACGCAAGGCCGGCGCCCTTGCTGATCAGCTCGGTTTTGTCGGCGCTGAGCTTGAGCGGACCTTTGCAGATCGGGCAAGCGAGGATATCGAGCAGTTTGGTGTCCATGAGTATGTCCTGGAGAGCAGCGTTTTAAGGCAAAAGGCGAGCGGGCAGCAAGCGCATCAACTGCGTGTCGAACCAGGCGGTAAACGCCGGTGACGGTGCCGCGTCCACCGCAAGGTACCACCAGTCGGGCCTGGCAAAGGCGCGGCACTTCACCGCGTCCTTTTCAGTCATGACCAACGGCAGTGCCGGTGTGAAATTCAAGACCTCGGCGCTGTAGGGCGCGTGGTCGGCAAAAGCATGGGGTATTGGGCGCCAGTGTAGCGTTTCAAGGGTATTGAAGAAACGCTGCGGGTTGCCAATGCCAGCCACCGCATGCACCTGCTGCCCCACCGGAAAATGATCGACGGGTTTACGCTCGCCGCTGTGCAGATTGACCAGCGCAGTGGGCAGCAGACGGAAGGCAAAGCCGTCCTCACGGTCTGAACCGGCGCCGTTATAAAGCAGCGCATCGACGCTGTGCAAACGCTCGACTGGTTCGCGCAATGGGCCCGCCGGCAGGCAGCGACGATTGCCAAGCCCTCGGGCGGCATCAATCAGTACCAGTTCCAGGTCGCGGGCCAGGCGGTAATGTTGCAGACCGTCGTCGGAGAGAATCAGGTCCAGGGTTTCGCTGGCCAGCAACGCCTTTACGGCGCGGCTGCGGTCCGGGTCGATCATCAGTGGCACGCCGCTGCGTTGCACGATCAACAAGGGTTCATCCCCCGCCACCGCCGCGCTGTGACTGGCTTCGACGCGCCATGGAAACGCTGGCGGCTTGGCGCCATAGCCACGACTGACCACACCGACGCGCAAACCGCTGCGCTGGCAATGGTCGATCAGCCAAAGAATCAAGGGGGTCTTGCCGGTGCCGCCAACGGTGATATTACCGACGACCACGACCGGCACCGGCGACTGGTAGATCTCGCCCTCGCCCGCCAGGAATCGCGCGCGTTTGCGCTGCACTACCCGGCGATAGAGGGATTCCAGCGGCCGCAACAACGCGAGCGCCGGATGGCCTTCGTACCAGGCCTTGAGCAAACGATCGGTGATGGCCATCAGGGTTGGCTCGCCGCCTCGACGGTGGTCATGCGCAAATGGCTGAAACCGAGCTTGCCGGCAGCGTCCATCGCAGTGATCACGGCCTGGTGCTTGGTGTTGCCGTCGGCGCTGATGGACAGTGGCAAGTTAGTGTCGCCACCGGACTCTTTCTGCAACGCCTCCATCAGGCTGGCCAGGTCGTTTTTCTCCAGCAACTGATTATTGACCGAGAACACGCCATCGGCGCTGATGGCGATGTCCAGTTGCTTGGCCTGCTGGTCTTCCGCCGGAGAGCCGCTGACGGCTTCCGGCAGGTCGACGCGCAGTTGGGTTTCCCGGGTAAAGGTGGTGGTGACGACAAAAAACAGCAGCAGGATAAACACCACGTCAATCAACGACGCCAGGTTGATATCGACGTTTTCCCGTTGCTTGCGGCGAAATTTCACGCTTTGCCCTCAACCAGGTCCACGTCACGGTCGCCCTGCACCACTTCCACCAACTTGATGGCTTCCTGCTCCATGCCCACCACCAGCTCATCGATGCGCCGTTGCAGGAAACGGTGGAAGAACACCGAAGGAATACCGACCATCAGGCCCGCCGCCGTGGTGATCAAGGCCTTGGAAATACCACCGGCCAGCACGGCGGCGTTGGTAGTCATGCCCGAGCCCATGAAGGAGCTGAAAATATCGATCATGCCCAGCACCGTACCGAGCAAACCGAGCAACGGCGCCATGGCGGCAATCGTACCCAGGGCATTGATGTAGCGCTCCAGCTCGTGGATGACCCGGGCGGCGGCCTCTTCGATGCATTCCTTCATGATCTCGCGACCATGCTTGGAGTTGGCGAGGCCGGCGGCGAGGATTTCACCCAGGGGCGAGTTGGCGCGCAGCTCCTTGAGTTTTGCCTTGTCCAGTTGCTTGTTCTTGATCCAGCCCCAGACCTGGCCCAGCAGGTGGTCAGGTGTTACACGGCTGGCACGCAGGGTCCACAGGCGTTCGGCGATGATGCCGAGTGCGGCGATGGAACTCAAAATGATCGGCAACATCATCCAGCCGCCGGATTTGACCAATTCCCACACAGTGAATGTCCCCTCGAAAAAGTGCGCCACTTTACCATAAGGGTTTGGCGGAAGGGCTGACCTGCCCCAGAGCATCCTGTCGCAGGGGCCGGTCTTTGGTAACTCTGTTTTGCGGCGCAGGCTCACGCCAGAAACGCCGCTGGCTGCGCGCGGCCTCCGGCGGCTGGAAAGTGCCCAGTTGCAGGCGGAGCGCGCCTTGTTCGGCACTGTCATAAATCAGGCTGCCCAAGGCTTGATAACGCGCCATCACCTGGGGATGCGGATGGCCGAAGGCATTGCTGCGGCCACGGGAAATCAACACAGCCTTGGGGGCGAGGCGCTGTAGAAACGGCCATGACGACGAGGTGCGGCTGCCATGGTGCGGCGCTTGCAGCCAATCGACAGGAGCACCCAGGGGCGTGGCCAGTAATGCCCGCTCGGCGTCACGGTCAATATCACCGGTCAGCAACAACCGTTCGCCATTGGCCTGCACCAGCAACACACAGGACATCTGATTACCGTCCGTCGCATCCGGCCATTGCCATAGCTCGAACGTCACGCCATCCCATTCCCACCGCTCGCCACTGACACAGGCTTGCGTACCGAGAGCCGCTGGCAGCCGCTTTGTCTCACCCCCTACCACACGTTTGATCGGCAACCCTTGAGCAACGGCCAACGCACCGCCGGCATGATCGGCATCGGCATGACTGAGCAGCATCACGTCCAGCCCCGCAACCCCCAGCTTGCGCAGCGCAGGCAGCACGACGCGAGCGCCGAGATCAAACTCACCGGAGCGCGGCCCGGCGTCATAGAGCAGAACGTGGTTGCGGGTACGCAGGATGATCGACAAACCCTGGCCTACATCCAGTTGCACCACATCCACTTGCCCGAGGGGCACCGATTCCCGAGGCGGAAACACCGCCAGCAGCAACATCGGCCAGCCCAGCAGGCGAAACGGGATGCCCTTGGGCAGCAACAACAGCACCGCCCCCAGCAGGCTCACCAGCCAATAGCCAACGGGCACTTGCGCCGGCATCCAGGCCGGCAAGTACTGCGCCAGCAACGCCAGAGCCTTGAACAGCCAATCCAGCGTGCCGCCGGCCAGCCATAACAATCCCTCACCTATATAAGGCAGCGGCAGTAACACCGTACCCAGCAAGGCCAAGGGCAACACCACCAGGCTGATCCACGGCACCGCAACCAGGTTGGCCAGCGGCCCGCTCAGGCTGATGGGCAAACCGAGCACCAGCAGCAACGGAAACAAACCGATGGCAATCAACCACTGGGCCCGAGTCCAGGCCTGCCAGGCACGCCAGGGACCCAGCCGGCCACTGAACGCCAGGATCAGCACCGCCACCGCCGCAAAGGACAGCCAGAACCCCGGTTGCAGGCTGGCCAGCGGTTCGAGGATCAACACGGCATTGAGTGCCAGCAACAGCGGCCACCAAATCCCCAGGTGACGAAACCGCAGGCGCCACAGCAACACCAATCCCACCATCACGCAGGCCCGTTGCACAGGCACCTCGAAACCCGCCAGCAAGCCGTAGCCCAGCGCGGCGGCAAATGCCAGGCCGCAGCCCCAAGGCAGCCACGGCAAGGGTTTCGGCCAGCACCCGTAGCGGGCCAGACCGGCGACCAGGCCATAGATCAACCCTGCCAGTAGCCCGATGTGCTGCCCGGAAATCACCAATAAGTGCACGGTGCCGGTGTCTTGCAGAATCCGCCAATCCTCGGCGGCCAGCCCGGAACCATCCCCGAGCACCAGCGCCGCCAGGCCCGCCTCTCGCCCTTGGGCATCCACCGCCAACAGCCGCTGGCGAATTCCGTCGCGCCAGGCATGCCGCGCGGGCGCCAGCTTCTGGCCGTCCTTGACCGAACCGGTGGCGCCGACCCGCTGCGCCAGCAGCCAGGCTTCATAGTCAAAACCACCGGCATTGAGCAAACCGGACGGACGCTTGAGGGTGACGGCCAACCGCCAGCGCTCACCGCTCTGAACCGGCGGCCCGCCTCGCCAGGACAGCCGAATACGCTTCGGAAGCAGGTCCTTGCGTGACCGGCTGTCGGCCAGTTCGAAACGCACACCGTCACCTGTCTGCTGCGGTAACCCGGTAACACGCCCCTCCACCCAACGGGTCTGGCCATCCAGACGCGCGGCCAACCGGTCATCCAGCGCCCACTGCGCACTGAGGCACGCCCAGCCCAGCCCGAGCAGGAAAAACGCCAGCGGATAGGTACGAAAAGGCAACAGCATCAGGGCCAGCACCGGCATCAACAGCAGCCAGCCGCTGGACGGCAACGCGGGTAAAAAGCGCAAGGCGAGCAGCCCCAGCGCGAGTGCGAACATCCCTGTTCTCATGGATCGTTCCTTGAAAGCGACCCATTGAGTCTTAGTCGGGCTCCCGATGCGGCCTATTATTATTTGTCACAAAGTCTGAATTTCCCGTTCGTAGAATGCGGGCATACTTGCCCCTCGAACTGACCTGGACCCCTTATGCCACGGCGCTTATTCAAACGGTACATGCCCGATCCGACCAGCATCCGGGAACACAAATCCTTACGCTTTCTCGGCAAATTGCTGCATGACCCGAATCTCTGGCACCTCAATCGGCACTCGGTCGCGCGGGCGATGGCCGTTGGTCTGTTCGCGGCATTTATCCCCATTCCCTTGCAGATGCTGCTGGCGGCAATCCTCGCCATCAGCGTGCGCGGCAATATGCCGATTGCCGTCAGCCTGGTGTGGCTGACCAACCCGATCACCATGCCGCCGGTGTTCTTCTGCACCTATATGACCGGGGCCTGGCTGATGAATGTGCCGCCCCGCAGCATGCCCGACGAGCTGACCTGGGAATGGATCAGCGGGCAATTATCGACGCTGTGGCAACCTTTCCTGCTGGGCTCTGTTGTATTGGGGTTGGTGATGGCGGCGCTGGGCTATTGCCTGACCATGGGCTATTGGCGCTGGTGGGTGGCGCGCCAATGGAGAAAACGCAAACAGCGTAGATTGTAGGCGTCAGCGGGCGAGCAAGCGCATATGTACACGCAGTCCCAGGCCGGTATTTTCCGCCCACAGGTTGCCGTCCTGGCGCTGCACGGCGTTGCGCGCAATGCTCAAGCCCAGGCCAAAACCGCCGTCGCCGGGCCGTGAACCGTCCAGCCGGGTGAATGGCGCAAAGATCCGCTCCAACTCCACCTCATCAATCCCGCCGCCCTGGTCTTCCAGCCACAAGTGCCAGTGATCACCCTCACGTTGCCCGCCCAATTGCACGGTGCCGTCTTGCGGAGAATGCCGGATGGCATTGCGCAGGATGTTCTCCAATGCCTGGGCCAGCAGGTTCAGATGGCCACGCACCCAGCAGTCAGCCCCAAGCTCGCATTGCAAGCGTGAAGCCGGCCAGCCACTTTCAAAACAGGCGTTTTCCCGGAGCATGTCCCACAGTGCCTGCACCTGGATGTCTTCCTTGGGCAGCGGCGCACGTTCAGTATCGAGCCAGGCCAGTTGCAGGGTGTCTTCCACCAGGCGCTGCATGCCGTCGATTTCCCTCCCCAGGCGCTCGCGCAGTTGGGTCAGGTCTTGCTCGCTGTCGCAGGCGACGCGCAAACGGCTCAGTGGTGTGCGCAGCTCATGGGACAAATCCCGCAGCAGTTGCTGTTGCAGGGCTACGGTGCCTTGCAGGCGTTCCGACATCTGGTCAAACGCACGGCCCAACTCCCCCAGTTCATCCGGGCGGCTGGTGGTATCGCGGGAAAGCCGGGTGCTCAGTTGATCGGCGCGCCAGGCGTTGGCCTGCTCCCGCAGGTGGTTGAGGGGCATGATCAACAGCCGGTAAAGGCCGATGCAGAGCAACAGGGTGAACAGGCCGGGAATCAAGCCATTGGTGACGATGCGCCAGAACAGCTGGTTTTGCCCGGGCATGAAACGCCGTGGCAATTCGATCACCAGGGATCCCGCGCCCGGGTCGAGCGGGAACGGGATTTTCAACCACGGCAAGCCCTTGGCATGTCGGCTGACAGGCCAGTCCAGGCCACGCAGGAAGGTCAGGCGCTGGCTTTCCTTGTCCGTCAGCGGGTAGCTGCTCAGGGATTGCAGGTCGTTACCGATGACGCCCACCCAGGTGCGCTCGCGCTGGCCCAGGGTGTGCAGCCACTCGTCCACACCGGCGTTGCCGCCCTTGTTCCAGGCCAGTTCCGCACCGGCTGCATAACCGCTCAACGTGGCGCGTGCTTCGTTGGACAGAAAAGCATTCTGCTCTTCCATGTACCGGCCCCAGGACCAACTGAGCCAGATCATCAGCAAGCAGAACGCGATCAGCAGGCAGGCCAGTTTCCAGAATAACGAATGCTTGCCCGGCAGCCGTTTGAGCGCGGCCTTAAAGCCCGTCATCGTGACCGCTCAACACATAGCCCTTGCCCCACACCGTGCGCACTTCCCGCTCGCTGTAGCCGATGGCCTTGAGTTTGCGACGAATCTGGCTGATGTGCATGTCCAGGCTGCGGTCATGGGGCGCGTAGCCGCGCTGAAAGACATGCTGATAAAGGAAGGCCTTGCTGAGGACTTCTTCGCCATTGCGGTGCAGGGTTTCCAGCAGACGGTATTCACTGCGGGTCAGGCCGGCCCACTGCTCCCGGTGAAACACATCACACCGCTCATCATCGAAACGCAGGCTACGGGCATCGTCGCGCACCGCCGCCAGGGCCGGCAAAGGCCGCCGATCCAGGGCGACTCGGCGCAGGATCGCCTCGATGCGCACCCGCAACTCCGCCATGCTGAACGGCTTGGGCAGGTAATCGTCCGCCCCCAGGCGAAAGCCGCTGATGCGGTCGGCTTCAGCACCCAGGGCCGACATCAGGATCACCGGGATCGAATGGCTCTGGCGCAAATGCGTGAGCACCGACAAACCGTCCATGCCCGGCAACAGAATATCCATCAACACCACGTCGAAGCGTTGATCGCGGGCCATTTGCAGGCCCTGCTGGCCGTTCTGGCACCAGGTCACCTGGAAGCCACAGCGGCCCAACTGCTCATGGACATAAGCGCCAAGCACAGGATCGTCTTCTATCGCCAGGATACTGGGTAAGCCAAGTGATGCGGGATTCATTAGCGTCTGCAAGTCATTCTCAATGACTGATTATTCAAGATCGGCCCCCCAACAGCAACTGCCGTCGGGCGTCCAGGGGCCCGCGGTTTGCCGCAGGTCATTAATTTTGCAAGATTCCACGCCGCGCAAATGGCTACACTGCGCAGGTGGCGCGGGCCGGATGCCTGCGTGGAATTCGACAACAGTGTGGTAGCAGGAGAGTGGCGTGCTTACGAGAATGGGAATAAAAGGCCGCGTACTGTTGCTGACCTTATTGCCTACCAGCCTGATGGCGTTGCTGCTGGGCGGCTATTTCACCTGGATGCAGCTCTCGGAGTTGCAGTCGCAGTTGCTGCAACGGGGCGAGATGATCGCCGAGCAACTGGCACCTTTGGTCGCCCCGGCCCTGGGCACCAAAAACACCGACCTGCTGGAACGAATCGCCACCCAGTCCCTGGAGCAAACCGACGTACGCGCCGTGTCGTTCCTGGGGCCTGACCGCACACCGCTGGCCCACGCCGGCCCGACCATGCTCAACCAGCCGCCGATTGGCAACAGCTCGCACCTGTTGCAGCGCACCGGTAATGACGCAACCCGCTATCTGCTGCCGGTATTCGGCCGCCATCGCAACCTCGCCGGCGAACTGATCCCGGACGAATCCGACCGCCTGCTGGGTTGGGTCGAGCTGGAGCTGTCCCACAACGGCATGCTGCTGCGCGGTTACCGCAGCCTGTTCGCCAGCCTGCTGCTGATCGCCATCGGCCTGATCTGCACCGCGGCCCTCGCCTTGCGCATCAGCCGTACGATCAACTCACCGATCGGTTTGATCAAACAGGCCGTCGCGCAGCTCAAGGACGGCAACCTGGAAACCCGCTTGCCACCGCTGGGCAGCCAGGAACTGGATCACCTGGCCTCGGGCATCAACCGCATGGCCGAGACCCTGCAAAACGCCCAGGAAGAATTGCAACACAGCATCGACCAGGCCACCGAAGACGTGCGGCAAAACCTGGAAACCATCGAGATCCAGAACATCGAGTTGGACCTGGCTCGCAAGGAAGCCTTGGAAGCCAGCCGCATCAAGTCGGAGTTTTTGGCCAACATGAGCCATGAGATCCGCACGCCGCTGAATGGCATCCTTGGCTTCACCCATTTGTTGCAGAAAAGCGAGCTGTCGCCTCGCCAACTGGATTACCTGGGCACCATTGAAAAATCCGCCGACAACCTGTTGGGCATCATCAACGAAATCCTCGACTTCTCGAAAATCGAGGCCGGCAAGCTGGTGCTCGACAGCATCCCGTTCAACCTGCGGGACTTGCTGCAAGACACCCTGACCATCCTCGCCCCGGCCGCCCACGCCAAACAGCTGGAGCTGGTGAGCCTGGTCTATCGCGATACGCCGCTGTCGCTGGTGGGTGACCCGCTGCGGCTCAAACAGATCCTCACAAACCTGGTGAGCAACGCGATCAAGTTCACCCGCGAAGGCACTATCGTTGCCCGCGCCATGATTGAAGACGAACAGGAAGACAGCGTGCAACTGCGCATCAGCGTGCAGGACACCGGCATCGGCCTGTCGAACCAGGATGTACGGGCGCTGTTCCAGGCATTCAGCCAGGCGGACAATTCGTTGTCACGCCAACCCGGTGGCACCGGCCTTGGGCTGGTGATTTCCAAGCGCCTGATCGAACAGATGGGCGGTGAGATTGGCGTCGACAGCACGCCGGGAGAAGGCTCGGAATTCTGGATCAGCCTGAACCTGCCAAAAACCCGTGACGATATCGAAGACCTACCCTCCGCGCCGCTGCTGGGCCGGCGCGTGGCCGTGCTGGAAAACCACGAGCTGGCGCGCCAGGCCCTGCAACATCAGTTGGAAGACTGCGGCCTGGAAGTCACGCCGTTCAACAGCCTGGAAAGCCTGACCAACGGCATCACCAGCGCCCACCAGACCGAACAGGCCATTGACCTGGCGGTGCTGGGCATCACCGCCAACGATATCCCGCCGGAGCGTTTGAACCAACACCTGTGGGACCTTGAGCACTTGGGCTGCAAGGTGCTAGTGCTGTGCCCGACCACCGAACAGCTGCTGTTCAACCAGTCGGTGCCCAACCCCAATAGCCAGTTGCAGGCCAAACCCGCCTGCACCCGCAAACTGCGCCGCGCCCTGGCCGACCTGATCAGCCCGCGCCCGTTGCGCAGCGAACCCGGCGAGCCACTGTCCAGCCGCGCACCACGGGTGCTGTGTGTCGACGACAACCCGGCCAACCTGCTGCTGGTGCAAACCCTGCTGGAAGACATGGGCGCCAAGGTCCAGGCGGTGGAAAGCGGTTACTCGGCCATCGAAGCGGTAAAGCAGGAAGCCTTCGACCTGGTGCTGATGGACGTGCAGATGCCCGGGATGGACGGCCGCCAGAGCACCGAGGCGATCCGCACGTGGGAAAGCGAACGCCATGGCACGCCGCTGCCCATCGTCGCGCTGACGGCCCATGCGATGGCCAACGAAAAACGCGCCCTGCTGCAAAGCGGCATGGATGACTACCTGACCAAACCCATCAGCGAGCGGCAACTGGCCCAGGTGGTGTTGAAATGGACCGGGCTGGCCCTGCGCAACCAAGGCCCGGACCGTGGTACCGAAAGTTTCGGGCACGCCGCGCAATTGCCGGTGCTGGACCACGAAGAAGGTTTGCGCCTGGCGGCCGGCAAGGCGGATCTGGCGGCGGACATGCTGGCGATGCTGCTGGCTTCCCTTGAAGCCGACCGTGAAGCGATTCGCGTCGCCCGGGACGCCAACGACCGCAACGCCCTGATCGAGCGGGTGCACCGCTTGCACGGCGCCACCCGGTATTGCGGCGTGCCGCAACTGCGTGCGGCCTGCCAACGGGCCGAGACCCTGCTCAAACAGGACGACGCCAAGGCCATGCCGGCCCTGGATGAACTGGACATGGCGATTGCCCGGCTGGCCAGCGAGGCGCGGGTCAGCGCGTAAACTTTCGGGGCAATGTGGCGAGGGAGCTTGCTGTGGCTAGGGCGCTTGT
>NZ_JAXCIS010000119.1:0-17513 GCF_034044025.1 Pseudomonas sp. SED1 | reverse complement strand
TAGGCGGTACATCTTTATACGATGAGCTGTTTTACGAGAGTTTAACAAGGGGCGCAGTTCAGGACGACGTTAATAGAGTTTATTCACCTCTTCCGTTTCGGGAAAACTTCTACTGGCTATGTGCCCAAGGCCGAATAATTCCCGGCCACTTTGCATTCTTACATAGAGGTGGGTTTGCATTTAGCGAAAGCATTAATCAATATTTACCCGCATGGTGTTTAACGCCTTTGTGACGTAAGTGAAAAGCGGCCTGGCTTAGGCCGCTTTAACTTTGGAGTGAAAGAGAAAACCTAAACGTCGCTCCACGCCCAGCTACATCCACCAACCGAATCTCCCGCCCATGCAACTGCAAAATCCGATGAACAATCCGTAGCCCAAGCCCGCCATCGCGCCGTGCACCCCCAATGGTAAACGCCCGCAGGAATAATCCCTCACGCAGTTCAGCATCAATCCCCGGCCCGCTGTCACTGACGGTCACGTCAACCCGATCCCCCTTGGGCGCAAGCGTGACCTGAATATCCCCGTTCACCGGCGTATGTCGCAACGCGTTATCCAGCAGGTTGGTCAGCACCCGCTCAATCAACCCCAGATCCGCAAACACCGTCGGTACCTGCGGTGGCAAGCTGGCACTCAAGGTGATGCCGCGCGCCTCAGCCGTCAGTTCGAATTTCTGAAAGATGTCCTGCACCAAATCCGGCAGCGAAAACCCTTCGATCACCGGCTGCACAAACCCGTGCTCCAGGCGCACCAGTTCCAGCAGCGATTGCGCAAGGCCGCCGACCTTGCGGCTTTGGTCCAGTGCAATGCCCAGGTAACGTCGACGGTCTTCCGGGCTCAGGCTGGCGTCTTTCAGCGACAGGGTTTCCAGGTAGCCATGCAGCGAAGCCAGCGGCGTGCGCAAGTCGTGGGAGATGTTGGCGACCATCTCGCGACGTTCCTGGTCCTGGTGGGTGAGGGCACGCCATTGTTCGCCCAGGCGGTTTTCCATCTGGTTGAAGGCCTGATCGAGCACGGCGATTTCGTCCTGGCTCGACGGGGCAGTGGCCACGGGCTGCTCGACTTTTGGCGCGCCGTTGATGTCGAACTGGCCGACTTTCTCGGTCAGCAGGCGCAGGGGCCGGGTGATCCAGGCGAAGGCGGTCAAGCCGGCCAGCAGACACAGGAGCGCCACCAGGGCGATGGACCACAGCGCGATATTCAGGGCCACGCTGGTGGCGTCCTGGGCGTCGAACAGGTCATGGGCCTCGCCCAGCAGCACCACGTACAGGTAGCCGGTTTGCTGGCCGTTGACCTTGAGCGGTGCGGCGCTGAAGACCTTGAGGCCGTCGACGCTGCGCGGGTCATCGCCCACGATCGGCAACCGGGCGCCGCTGAGGAATCGGCGGATCGGTTCCAGGTTCACCTGGTCACGGCGCAAGTGCCCGCTGGGCGCGGCATTGCCCACCACTCGGCCATTGATGTCCAGCAGGTACACCTCGACACTCGGGTTCACCAGCATCAACTGGCTGAACAGGTTGCGCACTGCATCGGGCTTGAGGCCGTCGGCGTCCATCAATTGAGTATCTCGGGCGATATGTGCGGCGAGGTCGCGGGACAGGCCTTGTACCACCTCCAGTTCGTGCATGTGGTTGGAGCGCACTTGCAACCAGGCCGAGGTGCCGCTGCAAATCAGCAGCAACAACGCGAACACCAGCGACAGGCGCTGTGTGAGGGTCAGCTTCATGACGATTGCTCGGCGAACTTATAGCCACGGCCCCACACCGTAAGGATGCGCGCCGGGTTGGCCGGGTCGGTCTCGACCTTGGCCCGCAGGCGATTGATATGGGTGTTGACCGTGTGTTCGTAGCCTTCGTGGCTGTAGCCCCACACGGCGTTGAGCAGGTCCATGCGCGAGAACACTTTGCCCGGCTGGCGTGCGAAGAAATACAGCAGGTCGAACTCCCGTGGCGTGAGGTCCAGGCGCTGGCTTTGCAGGGTGGCTTCGCGGGTCAGGGGGTTGATAAACAACTGGCCGAGGTCGAGGCTGCCGGCGTCCATCTTGAGGTTGCGGGCCATGGCATCTACCCGGCGCAGCAAGGCTTTGACCCGTGCCACCAGTTCGGGCATCGAGAACGGTTTGGACAGGTAGTCGTCGGCCCCCAGCTCCAGGCCAAGGATGCGGTGCAATTCACTGGAGCGGGCGCTGGTGATGATGATCGGCGTGTAGCGCGTCATGGCACGGGCGCGGCGGCAGATCTCCAGGCCGTCGACACCGGGCAGCATCAGGTCGAGGATCAACGCATCCCAACCGCCTTGCTCCAGCAGTTGCACGGCCTCGTTACCGTCGGCGCTGTGCACCACCTCGAACTGCTCGTCCCGCAGGTGCAGGCAGATCAAATCGGCAATGTGCGCATCGTCCTCGACCACCAGGACACGTTTGGGCTGATCCATTGGCAAAACCTTTTCTCGTGATTCGCGCATTGTGCGGGTTTTGCAACAGTGTAGTTATCACGAATTGTTTAACTCTGCGTGAGGATTCCGCGACCAGCACGGGCCTAACCTTCACACATCGCAATGGCAAAAAAGCACGCAACCCCATTGTGGCGAGGGAGCTTGCTCCCGCTGGGTCGCGAAGCGGCCCTAAAAAACCGGGAGCGCTGCGCACTCCAGCGGGAGCAAGCTCCCTCGCCACAGACTGTTTGTCAGCCATAGGGGGTTCGCCAGCCATCAGCACTCGTGTGAGGAGAAAGTCATGTATACGCGTCGACAAATGCTGCTGGCCGGCGGCGGCCTTGGGCTTGCGGTAATCGCCGGTGGCCTGCTGCAAAAAATCAACGCCGGTCCCGCCCTGATTGCCGAAGCAGAAGCCGCCGAACATTTAGAAGTCAGTCACACCGACGCCGAATGGCGCAGCCTGCTGACCGCCGAGCAATACGCGATCCTGCGGGAGCAGGGCACCGAACGCCCCTACAGCAGTGCCCTCAACAGTGAGCACCGCAACGGCACTTTCGCCTGCGCCGGTTGTGCATTGCCGCTGTACGCCTCAACCACCAAATTTGAAAGCCACACCGGTTGGCCGAGTTTCTGGCAACCCCTGGAAAACGCCGTGGCCAGCCACGTCGACACTTCCTTCGGTGTGGAACGCAAGGAAATCCATTGCCGACGCTGCGGCGGTCATCAGGGCCATGTGTTCGATGACGGCCCGGCTCCCACCGGCCTGCGTTATTGCATGAACGGCGCAGCCATGACGTTCACCGCGGCTTAATTCAATGTCTTCTTATAAAGGAATACCCCATGTGGCTTTTGGTTCTCGCCTATCTGGGCGGCGTGTTGACGATTGTCAGCCCGTGCATCCTGCCGGTTCTGCCTTTTGTCTTCGCTCGCACCGGGCAGCCGTTTTTGCGCAGTGGCTTGCCGCTGCTGCTGGGGATGGCGATGACGTTCGCCCTGGTCGCTTCGCTCGCGGCGGTGGGCGGCGGTTGGGTGGTGCAAGTCAATCAGTACGGTCGCTGGCTCGCGTTGCTGTTTGTTGCGCTATTCGGGCTGACCTTGCTGCTGCCAAGTTTGTCGGAACGACTGACCCGGCCACTGGTGGCGGCGGGCAGTCGCCTGTCGGAAGCCGCCGGGGCCGATTCGCGGCCACGGCCGGGCGCTTCGTTCCTGATCGGCGTGGCCACCGGGTTGCTGTGGGCACCGTGCGCCGGGCCCATCCTGGGGTTGGTGCTGACGGGCGCCGCGCTGCAAGGCGCCAGTATCGGCACTACCTTGCTCTTGCTGGCCTACGCGGCAGGCGCTGCCACCTCCCTGGCCTTGGCGCTGCTGGTCGGCGGTAAAGTCTTCGGCTTCATGAAGCGTTCGCTGGGCGCCGGTGAATGGCTGCGCCGTGGCCTGGGTGCGTTGATGCTGGCGGGTGTGGCGGCGATAGCCCTGGGCCTGGACACCGGCATCCTCGCGCGCTTGTCGACGGCGTCAACGGGTGGCCTGGAGCAAAGCCTGGTGGAAAAACTCAGCGCCAAGCCTGAACAGAAGAGCGGGGCAATGATGGCCGGCGGCGCGATGATGGCTGCCAATCACAGCGACACGCTGCCGGTGGAAGGCCAGTTGCCGGCGCTGGACGGCGCCGTGCAATGGCTCAACTCCGAGCCACTGACCGCCGAGGCGTTGAAGGGCAAGGTGGTGCTGGTGGATTTCTGGACCTACTCCTGCATCAACTGCCTGCGCACCTTGCCGTACGTCAAGGCCTGGGCCGAGAAGTACCGCGACCAGGGCCTGGTGGTGATCGGTGTGCACGCCCCGGAATTCGCCTTCGAGCGTGATGTGAACAACGTCACCAAGGCCATGAAAGACCTGGGCATCACCTACCCGGTGGCCATCGACAACAACTACAAGATCTGGCGCGCCTTCAACAACCAGTACTGGCCGGCGCATTACTTTGCCGATGCCAAGGGCCAGATTCGCTACCACCATTTTGGCGAGGGTGATTACGCCGAGTCCGAGCGGGTTATCCAGCAACTGCTGCGTGAAGCGGGGGCCACCAAGGTCGCAGGCGGCTTGATCGAAGCCGACGCCAAGGGCATCCAGGCCGCACCGGACATGAACGAAGTGCAATCGCCGGAAACCTACCTGGGCTTCCAGCGTGCCGAGCATTTTGTCTCCACTGGCACGTTGGCTACCGACAAGGTCGCCCACTACCCGGTAGCCGGCAATCTCGCGCTGAATAACTGGACCCTCGAAGGCCAATGGAACGTCGGCGGCCAGCAAGCCACCCTCGCGGCGGCCAACGGCAAGATCGTCTACCGCTTCCATGCCCGTGACCTGCATCTGGTGCTGGGCCCTGGCGCCGACGGCAAGCCGGTGCGCTTCAAAGTGACTATTGACGGCCAGGCGCCGGGGGATGCCCACGGTACCGACATCGCACCGGATGGCAGTGGCACGGTGACCGAACAGCGCTTGTACCAGCTTGTGCGTCAGCCGGGAGCGGTCAAGGACCGGACCTTCACCATCGAGTTTCTAGATCCGCAAGTGGCGGCCTACGCCTTCACGTTCGGCTAACCCATAGCGAAATTTTGAATGGTTAACCCGATCAATGTGAGAGCTGGCTTGCCTGCGATAGCGTTGTTGAATTCACCTCCGCCATCGCAGGCAAGCCAGCTCCCACAATTGACCGTGTTTATTCTGATGTTTCGGAGTGAATGAGATGAAACTGCTTAAGTACTTACCGGCCCTGGCATTCGCCGCCTTTGTTGGCCACAGCTCGGCATTCTCCTTCGGCCCGTCCGACGACGCGGTGGTGATTGCGCCACCGGCCATGGACCTGCCCGCAGACTCCAACAACCTGCAAACCGCAGTCTTCGCCGGCGGCTGCTTCTGGGGTGTGCAGGGCGTGTTCCAGCACGTGCAAGGGGTGAAAAACGCCGTCTCCGGCTATGACGGCGGCGCGGCCAGCACCGCCCAATACGACAGCGTCAGCGGCGGCGATACCGGCCACGCGGAATCCGTCTCTGTGACCTACGACCCGAGCAAGGTCAGCTACGGCAAGCTGCTGCAGATCTACTTCTCGGTGGCCCACAACCCCACGGAACTCAACCGCCAGGGCCCGGACAGCGGCACCCAGTACCGCTCGGCGATCTTTGCCCAGAACGCCGAACAGCAAAAAGTCGCCCAGGCCTACATCGCCCAACTCGACGCCGCCAAAGCCTTTGACAAGCCGATCGTGACTCAGATCGAACTGGGCAAAGCGTTCTATCCGGCGGAGTCCTACCATCAGGATTTTCTGACGGAAAACCCGTCCTACCCGTACATCGTGATCAACGACCTGCCCAAGGTGGCACAGCTGAAGAAACTGTTCCCCGACCAATACCGCGCAGAACCGGTGCTGGTAAAAAACCAGTAGGAGCGAGCTTGCTCGCGAAGGTCGTTAACGATAACGCTTGCTGTCTGGATGGGAGCGGCGCCTGCAAATTTTTCGCGAGCAAGCTCGCTCCTACACTTTGGCCAGGTAGGGCGCCAGGCGTCGGCCCATTTCCTCACCCAGGGCTTGCAACCCGCTCAAGGGGCGGATCATCACTTCAAACTCGATGATCTGCCCTTGTTCGTTAAAGCGTATCAAGTCGATGCCCTTGAGCTGTTTGTCACCTACCCGCGCGCTGAATTCCAGCACCACGCTTTGGCCGTCGGCGGTCGCCAGCTCACGGTGATAGGTGAAGTCTTCAAATACATTGAACACGGTGTTGAGGATCATCGACACCACAGGCGCGCCGGGGTAGGGCGTGTGGGCCATGGGCGAGCGGAATACCGCGTCGGGGGCCAGCAATTCGGGAAGGGCCTTGAGGTCACCGGCAACGAGCATGGCGTGCCAGCGCTTGAGGCTGTGGGCAGCTTGCGGAGATAACTTCAATTCGTCGGACATCATCTGCACCTGTTCTTATGATTGGCGGGGCGTTGCACCCCACCAACATAAGAGCGGCACCAAGGCCGGATCAATGATCCAAAATGACAGTTATATGATTGAGTCGCACATCAGACGACTTCCAGGTACGAGCTGTGAATCGCCCGCGCCAACTCCCGCACCGTATCGATAAAATCCGTCAGGCGGCTGTGCAACCCGTCCTCCAGAATCTCATCAATTCCGGTGTACCGCAGTCGCGCCTCAAACTCGGCCGCCAACCGCTGGGCCGTACGCCCATAACTTCCCGGCAAGTCCGCGAGGATATGGCTCAATTCTTCAATACACGCATGCAACGAGCGCGGCACATCGCTGCGCAACAGCAATAACTCCGACACCGACCGCGCGTTCAACGCATTCGGGTACAGCTCGGTATACGCCTCGAACGACGACAATGCCCGCAGCAGCGCACTCCACTGGTAATAGCCGCGTGCCGAAAGGTCGCTGACCTCTTCGGACTCCTCGCCAAACATCTCGTAGCGCGCATCCAGCAGGCGCAACGTGTTATCCGCCCGCTCGACAAAGGTGCCGAGCCGGATAAACCGATACGCGTCATTACGCATGATCGTCCCGGAGGTCGCCCCACGAAACAGGTGCGAACGCTGCTTCACCCAGTCGCAAAAGTGGCTGATGCCATGGCGCGCCAGGCCGCCGGCGGCAATGCTGCGCATCTCCAGCCAGGTGGCGTTGAGGTTTTCCCACATGTCGGCGGTGATCCGCCCGCGTACGGCATGGGCATTCCCCCGCGCAGCCCGCAGGCAGTTGTAGATGCTGGCCGGGTTTTCTTCGTCGAGGGCAAAGAAGTGCAACATGCGCTCGGCGTCCAACTGCTTATGGCGCTCGAGGTAGCTTTCCAGGGTGCCGCTGCTGAGCAGCGACATGGCCAACTCATCCAGCCCGTCACTGCGCCCGGCCTGGGGCATCAACGACAGGGAATAACTGACTTCGAGCATGCGGGCGAGGTTCTCGGCACGCTCCAGGTAGCGGGACATCCAATACAGATCTGCGGCGGTTCTACTCAGCATACTCAGCCCTCCACCACCCAGGTGTCCTTCGTTCCGCCGCCTTGCGACGAGTTGACGATCAATGAGCCTTCGCGCAGTGCCACGCGGGTCAAGCCACCGGGCACCAGGCGGGTTTCCTTGCCCGAGAGCACGAACGGCCGCAGGTCGATATGTCGCGGCGCGATGCCGTTTTCGACAAAGGTCGGGCAGGTGGACAGGCTCAGGGTCGGTTGGGCGATGTAGGCGTGGGGGCGGGCCTTGATGCGTTGCCGGAAGTCCTCGATTTCGGCTGCGCTGGAAGCGGGGCCCACCAGCATGCCGTAGCCGCCGGAACCCTGGGTTTCCTTGACCACCAGTTCCGGCAGGTGCGCCAGCACGTGGGACAGTTCATCGGGCTTGCGGCACTGGAAGGTCGGCACGTTTTGCAGGATCGGCTCTTCATCCAGGTAGAACCGGATCATTTCCGGCACATAGGGGTAGATCGACTTGTCATCCGCCACGCCGGTGCCGATGGCATTCGCCAGGACTACGTTGCCCGCGCAATAGGCCGCGACCAGGCCGGGCACGCCGAGCATCGAGTCGGGGTTGAAGGCTTGCGGGTCGAGGAAGGCATCGTCGATACGACGGTAGATCACATCAACGGCCTTGGGCCCATCGGTGGTGCGCATGAATACCTTGAGGTCGTGCACGAACAGGTCGGCGCCCTCCACCAGTTCCACGCCCATTTCCCGGGCCAGGAACGCATGTTCAAAAAACGCGCTGTTAAAGCGGCCCGGCGTCAGCACCACCACGTTGGGGTTGTCCAGGCGGCTGGCGCTTTTCAGGGTCTTGAGCAGCAGGTTGGGGTAGTGGTCCACCGGGGCGATGCGTTGCTTGGCGAACACTTCCGGGAACAGGCGCATCATCATCTTGCGGTCTTCGAGCATGTAGCTCACGCCGCTGGGAGTGCGCAGGTTGTCTTCAAGCACGTAGTAGGTGCCGTCGCCATCGCGCACCAGGTCGACCCCGGAGATATGCGAGTAGATATCGCGGTGCAGGTCGAGGCCAACCATGGCTTTCTGGTAACCCTCGTTGCCCAGGACTTGCTCGGCGGGAATGATCCCGGCCTTGATGATGCGCTGGTCGTGGTAGATGTCGGCGAGGAACATGTTCAGCGCATTCACTCGCTGGATGCAGCCGCGTTCGATGACGCTCCACTCACTGGCGGGGATGCTGCGGGGGATGATGTCGAAGGGGATCAGGCGTTCGGTGTCTTGCTCGTCCCCATAGAGGGTGAAGGTGATCCCGGCACGGTGAAACAGCAGATCGGCTTCACGGCGGCGCTGGGCCAGCAGTTCTGGCGGCGTATTGGCCAGCCAGCGGGAGAATTCCTGATAGTGCGCACGGCAAACGCCTTGTGCGTCATTCATTTCATCAAAGAAAGATCGAGCCATTCCAGTACCTTGTCAGTGCCCGGGGAAATGCTGATGGGTGGCACTGCCGCTTTAGAAAACGCATTTTTTTATGAGCCCGTGGCTGATGGTGCCAGCAGGCCTGGTCCTTACTTTCTTTTGGGGTGGGCTCTGGGTCGGGGGGTAACGATTGCTCCTGGATTTGGGCAGATGAATGCATAAAGCAATGCCTGTGCCGAAACCCCTGTAGGAGCGAGCTTGCTCGCGAAAAACCTGAGAACACCCCATTCAGTCAGGATGCCGGCGGTATCGTTGACGCCCTTCGCGAGCAAGCTCGCTCCTACAGGGGGCGGGGCGTGCTCCAAATTGGCGCATGAACAAACTTGAACTTCGCGCCGGCCTGATTCTTCTAAAGGGTCTCAGTCCAGCACGGAGCACGGATGTGCCCAGAATCATTTCACCCGACACCCCGGAATCGAGCCTGACCGACCACAGCGAACACAACGCGAAGATTTTCGGTTCGCCCAAGGACCGTCTCGATTTCTACCGGCGCGAGATCCAGTACGAAACCAGCATCCTGGCCAACCGTACCGACGCCTACCTTACGGCGCAGTCATTCCTGGTGATCGCCTTCGTTTCCGGCATGGGCAACCTCAACCCGGAATGGGGCAAGCTGTTCACCCTGGTGGTGCCGGTGTTCCTCGCGCTGCTGGGCATCCTCAGCTCCCTGAACGCCTGGCCGGGTATTCGGGCGGCCTACGACATCATTGATCACTGGCACTACAAGCAGAGCGAACTGCTGCGCAGCGAGCCGGTGATGGGCATGGCCTATGATGAGTCGCCGCTGTTTTCCGAGATGGAGTCGTCCCACAAGGGCTATCGCAAGTCGCTGTTGTTCTCGATGCGGGCGCCGTGGCTGTTCATGGTGTTCTGGGTGATCCTGGGGGCCTATGCGTTCTATATCCAGGTGGACAATCCCGGCTCATAAGCAATTGGAACTTCACCGACCCGCACAGGACCTTACCTTTACGCAGTCTGCGTTTTCCAACAGAGGTGAGCCATGAGCACAGACAACGACCCGCAAACCAGCAACCGTAACGATCCCGCCATCGACGGTGGCGAACCGGCGCCAGGCACCGCGGCCGACGCGCCGAAAGACCCGAAGCCTGCCAGCGACCCAAAGGCCAAGGAAAACGACTACAGTCCTGACTTCAAGCCCGAGCGCGAGCCCAAGCCTGAAACCGATGCCGATATCGATACCCAAGGCGGTTAGAGGAGACGGTCATGTCAGTTGAAATAGACGAAGACGATGAACTCAATGACCCGGGCAACGAAGACCCGGGTTCATTGATGGATGATGCCGAAGTACCGCTTAACGACCTGGATGATGCCGCCGACGTCGGCAACACCGAAAATCAGGAGTAGACGTCATTGTTGTGCCTGGGCACGTCGTTCATACCACGCCAGCATCGGCTGGGTGCTGAGACCATGAACGACGATGCTCAGGGCAATGACTGACAGCGTCAGGTTCACCGCCACCGCACTGCTGGTGCCCACCAGTCCATGGCTGATGGCATAGAACAGGTAGTAGATGCTGCCGATCCCGCGAATTCCGAACCAGCCTACCAACCCGCGCTGATGGCGATTCAGCAAGGTGCCCCAGGGTATCGACAGCACGCTGAGGGGGCGGATCACGCAAAACAGCAACGCGCCCACCGCCAGCGCCCGCCAGTCCCAATGGCTGACCAGTACTACGCCCAGCAGGGTCACCAGGAACACTTCCATCGAACGCTCCACCAGGCCGCCAAAGGCGAGCATGTCGCCCATCATTACCCCGGCGGCGATCTGCGTGTCTTGGAGTTGCCCGACGTCACCGTGCAACGCATGCTCCGGCTCCACTTCCATGTGGCCAACCACCGGTTGCGCCAAATGTTCAGCCGGAGTTTGTGAGTTGCCGGTGGACTTGAACTCGGCCTGGCGCAGCCCGAGGCCGGCGGCAAACACCGACAGAAAACCATAGCCGCCGATGGCTTCAGCCACCACGTAGGCCAGGGCGATCAGGGCCAGCGTCAGGTAGTCATTGGGAGACAGGGTGCTGTCGGCATTGGTGATCCGCATCTTCAGGGTGATGCGACCGATGCCCCGTCCCATCCAGTACCCCACAAGCAGCCCGGCAGGTACGGCCCAGAGCAGGTTTTTCAGGACCCAGCCGCCCAGCCAGTCACCGTCGAAGCCGCCGTGCTGCATGAAGATCAGCGCAAAGATCACGAACGGGAAGGCCGTGCCGTCGTTCAGTCCTGCCTCGCCTGAAAGGCCGAAACGCAGCGAGTCATAGTCCTGAGCGTTATTCACCTGAACCAAGCCCGCGAGCACCGGGTCGGTCGGTGCCAGAATCGCCCCCACCAACAGCGAAACGCCCCACGACAAATCCAGCAGCCAATGCAGCACCAGGCACGTGCCGAGGATGGTCAAGAGCATCACGGGACCGGCCATGCCGAACGCAATGCGCCAGGTTCGGTGCTTCAGTGGCAGGCGCAGCTTCAGCCCGCTGACAAACAGCGAAAACAGCACCGCGACTTCCGTCAGGTGTTCCATCCAACGGGCTGAGCCCTTGATGTCCAGGTGCAGCAGGTCCATGCCCAGCGGGCCAATGCAGATACCCAGCAGCAGGCAGACAGCCGAGGTGGTGACGGGCATCCAGCGCAGGTAGGAGGAGGTGAGGGCGAGGATGAGCAACACTGCGCCGAGTACGGCCATCCATAAAATAAAAGTCATTGCGGGTGCACCAGGCCGTGGTCTATCCCGGTTTGAGGACCACGGCCAGGCACAGGTTCAATGTGATTCCAGCCACGGCGAGCCGGTGGTTTTCAGGCGGATCATGTCGATCAATTGCCGCAACCCCGGCTGCGACTGGCGCCGGCTGGGGTAGTACATGCACAGCGGCGCGCCGATGCAGACCCAATCGGGCAACACCTGTACCAGGCGGCCGTCTGCCAGTTCCGACAGCACGCGATTCTCCAGGCAGTAGGCGATGCCCACGCCTTGCAGCGCTGCGTCGACGATGGTCTGGGTGTCAGCCGCACTGAAGTGGCCAGGCACGTCGAGGCGCTGCTGGCGAGTGCCGTTGCCCAGTTCCCACTTGTAGGTGGTCTTGTCGCCCAGGTACATGCGCACGCAGGAGTGCGCGAGCAAGTCCTTGGGTACCGAAGGCGTTCCGGCCTGCTTGAGATACGCGGGGGAAGCGACCATGATCCAGCGCAGCTCGCCCGTCAGCGGCACGGCCACCATGTCCTGGGGCACCGTGGCGCCATAGCGGATACCCGCGTCGTAGCCTTCGGCGACGATGTCGAGCATGCGGTCATCAATCATCACGTCCAGGCGCAATTGTGGGTAAGCGCGGGTGAACTCACCCAGGATTGGCGAGACAAGCAACACCGCCGCATCCCGTGGCACGTTCAGGCGTAGCCGGCCAATCGGCGCCTCGCGGTACAGTTCAAGGGTATCGAGACCGTCCTGAATCGTCGCGAAGCCGGCACTGAGTTTTTCCGCGAGCACCACGCCCGCGTCGGTGGGCTCCACCGCACGGCTGGTGCGGTAGAGCAACTTGACCCCCAGGCGGGTTTCCAGGTTGCGCATGGTGTGGCTCAAGGCCGAAGTGGTGACGCCCAGTTCATGAGCGGCATGCCGGAAACTGCGGCGGCGGATGATCGCCATGAACACATTCAGGTCGGCCAATTCGGAACGGTTGAACGCAGCCATATCAAGCACCTTTTGTGGGGTTTGGGTTGCACGCGCCGTTGAGCCCGATTCAACCTCGGATGATCTAGAGTAATCGTTTTTTTACTGATTGTTTCTGGCGGAGGCTTTTTTCATGAGTATCGAAACCATCAAGATCCCGGGCATCGACAAGGCCGTCTCGCGGATTGCCCTGGGCACCTGGTCCATGGGCGGCTCGATGTGGGGCGGTGCCGATAATGAGGTCTCGATCAAGACCATTCGCCATGCGCTGGACAGCGGCATCAACTTTATCGACAGCGCGCCGGTCTACGGCCTCGGGCTGTCTGAAGAACTGATCGGCCGCGCCCTGCACGGTGTGCGCCATAACGCCGTGATCGCCACCAAGGCCGGGCTGCAATGGGACGACGGCACCGTGCGCCGCAACGCCACGGCCCAACGCATCCGCAAGGAAATCGAAGACTCGCTGCTGCGCCTGGAAACCGACTACATCGACCTCTACCAGATTCACTGGCCTGACCCGCTGGTGGCCCAGGAAGAGACGGCTAGTGAGCTGGAAAAACTGCGCCGCGAAGGCAAGATCCTCGCGGTGGGCGTGAGCAATTATTCACCCGCGCAAATGGACGATTTCCGTCAGTACACTCACCTGGATACGGTGCAGCCACCCTATAACCTGTTCGAGCGGGCGATCGACAGCGACATCCTGCCGTACGCCAAGCAAAACGCCTTGGTGGTATTGGCCTACGGTTCGCTGTGCCGGGGCCTGCTGACCGGCAGCATGCACGCCGCCACGCGCTTTAACGGTGACGATGTGCGCAAGCTCGACCCGAAATTCAAGGCGCCGCGCTTTGAGCAATACCTGGCAGCGGTGGCGGCACTGGACGTGTACGCCCGCGAATGCCACGGCAAGTCAGTGCTGGCCCTGGCATTACGCTGGGTGCTGGACCAGGGCCCGACGATTGCGCTGTGGGGCGCCCGTCGCCCGGAGCAATTGAAAGGCATCGAGGACGCATTCGGCTGGCAGCTGAGCGCCGACGACCTGCAACATATCGACCGTATTCTCGCCAGCACGATAAAAGATCCGGTAGGGCCGGAATTCATGGCCCCTGGCAAGCGTTAACCTTTGCGACAGGGATGTCTGCGGTTGCAAAACAACAGAAGACATCCCTTTGGCGTTGAGGTTTTTGGCATGAAGCGCGGTACCGTATTCAAGACTGTCGGTGGTTTGTTGTGTGTGGTGGCATTGGCGGGCGCCTGGAAATGGCGGGGCAATCCTGATGTGCTGTGGCAGATCGTCAGCCGCCAATGCGTGCCCGATCAGAACCAGCACCACAACCCCAGTCCGTGCCTCAAGGTCGACCCGGAGAAAGGCTTTGCACTGCTCAAGGACCTCAACGGCCCGTATCAGGACTTGCTGATTCCCACCGATAAAGTCACCGGCATCGAAGACATCGCGCTGACCCGAAACCTGCTGCCGCATTACTTTGCCCAGGCCTGGAAAAACCACGATGTTCTCTCCGCCGGCCTGCAAACGCCGATTGCCGACCGCTTTGTGTCGCTGGCGATCAACTCGCGTTATGGCCGCTCGCAAAACCAGTTGCACATCCATATCGCCTGCCTGCGGCCCGACGTGTTCAACGCCCTCAACGAACGTGCCGCGACCCTCAACGAGCAATGGCAAACCCTGCCGGTAAAACTATTGGGACATACCTACAGTGCCCGCACCTTGTCGGCGGCGGACTTCGACCTGCGCGACCCGCTGGCGATCTTGAATGAGTACGCGCAGGCCCAGGGCGACGCCATGGCCAGCTACAGCTTGCTGCTGACACCGGGTGCGAATGGCAACTTCGTGCTGTTGACGACGCGGTTGACGCTCAAGGAATGGAACCTGGCGTCTGCCGAAGAGCTGCAAGACCACCAGTGCAACCTGATGGGCAAACCACCACAACGACCTGTTTTAGCTGTTAACGACATCCGGTGAAATTTGCCGTTGAACGAGTGTTCAGTTTCAATTATGTTGGCTGCACCCCCTGCCTGGTAACAGGCGGGCTTGCGCTTTTTCTGATTGAACGAGAGGCACTGGCATGCGGTTTTCACCCTTTGTTGAGCGAATTGCAGGGCAGGGCGTAGCCGCCTGGGACATTCACCACGCCGCCTTCCAGGCCAGCAGCAAAGGCGAAGACATCATTATCCTGAGTGTGGGCGATCCCGATTTCACCACACCCTCGTTCATCACCGACGCCGCCGTCGAGGCGCTGCGCAAGGGCGACACCCACTACACCGAAATCCCCGGCCGCCCGGCACTGCGCGATGCCATCGCCGCCCGCTACAGCCAATCCCTGGATCGCCCGCTGAACGCCGAAAACGTCATCACCGTGGCCGGTGCGCAGAACGCCTTGTTCGTCACTTCGCTGTGCCTGTTACAGGCCGGTGATGAAGTGATCGTCCTCGACCCGATGTACGTCACCTACGAAGCCACGCTCAAGGCCAGCGGCGCGACGCTGGTGCGCGTGCCGTGTTCGGCTGACTCGGGTTTTCGCCTTGATCCGGTGTTACTCGCTGCCGCGATCACGCCCCGAACCCGGGCGATTTTCTTTTCCAACCCCAACAACCCCACCGGCGTGGTGCTTAATCCCCAGGAGCTGCAAGCGATTGCTGACCTGGCGATCGAGCATGAACTGTGGGTCGTGGTGGACGAGGTCTACGAAAGCCTGGTGTTCGATGGCGAATACCACAGCCTGGCGGCGCTGCCGGGCATGGCCGAGCGCTGCATCGTGATTGGCAGTCTGTCGAAATCCCACGCCATGACCGGCTGGCGCATCGGCTGGATCATGGCCGAACCTGCCATGGTCGCCCACGCAGAAACCCTGGTATTGAGCATGCTCTACGGCTTGCCGGGGTTTGTGATGGAAGCCGCGACGGCTGCTGTGCTGGCCCACGATGAAGTCACTCACGGCATGCGTGAAACTTACCGTCGGCGCCGTGACCTGGTGGTGGCGGGTCTCAGCGGTTGCCCGGGCATCCACGTACGCGCTCCGCAAGCCGGCATGTTCGTGTTGGTGGACGTGCGGGACACCGGCCTCAGCTCCCTGGATTTCGCCTGGCGCCTGTTTCGCGAAGCGGGGGTTTCCGTACTGGATGCCGCCGCCTTCGGTGAGCCGGCCCAGGGCTTTGTGCGGCTGTCGTTCACCTTGGGTGAAACGCGGCTGGCGGAAGCTTGTGAACGTATCAGCCGCTTCGTCGCCAAGCTCGCCGGTGAACCACGCATAGCGCCTGCGGCGAAAATCATCAGCGTGCAGCCGGCTGCGGCGAAGAAGATGATCGAGGTGCTCGACCTGCACAAACGCTTTGGCAATATCGAAGTGCTCAAGGGCATCTCCCTGACGGCCCACGAAGGCGAAGTGATCTCGCTGATCGGCGCCAGCGGCTCGGGCAAAAGTACCTTGCTGCGCTGCATCAACATGCTCGAAGTACCGGACCAGGGCAGCATTCACGTCGACGGTGAAAGCATCAAGCTCAACTACGGTCGCCCCGGCGCACCACTGGTGGCAGACGCCAAACAGCTGGTGCGGATTCGTTCGACACTCGGCATGGTGTTCCAGAACTTCAACCTGTGGCCCCATCGCACGGTCCTGGAAAACCTCATCGAAGCGCCGATCCAGGTGCTGCGCGAAAGCCGCGCCGAAGCCATCGAGCGCGCCGAAGCCTTGCTCGACCGGGTTGGCCTGGCCGCCAAGCGCAACGAATACCCGGCGTTCCTCTCCGGCGGCCAGCAACAGCGGGTGGCCATCGCCCGCGCCCTGGCCATGCGCCCCAAAGTCATGCTGTTCGACGAACCCACTTCGGCCCTCGACCCGGAACTGGTGGGCGAAGTGCTGCGGGTGATTCGCTCCCTCGCGGAAGAGGGCCGCACCATGATCCTGGTGACCCATGAAATGGCGTTCGCCCGGGATGTGTCATCCAAAGTCGCGTTCTTACATCAAGGCCTGATCGAGGAAACCGGCTCGCCAGACTCAGTGTTTATCGACCCACGCAGTGAGCGTTGCCGGCAGTTCGTCAACGCGCATCAAACTCGCTAACTCCAAAAAAGACGGGGCAAGATCATGAAATCCAAACGATTGGCAAAGTGGTTGAGCAGTGCAGTGTTGATGCTGGCGGCAGGTACGGCGTTGGCGGCGGAGAAACCTATCGTGTTCGCAGTGGCGGCGGAACCCTACCCACCGTTCACGGTGAAGGGCGGCAACGGTGAGTGGACAGGCTTTGAAGTCGACCTGATCCACAAGCTCTGCGGCTTGATGAAGGCTGAGTGTCAGATCAAGGAAGTGGCGTGGGACGGGATTATTCCGTCGTTGCTGGCGAAGAAAATCGACGTGATCTTCTCCTCGATGTCGGTCACCGACGAGCGCGAAAAACAGATCGCCTTCAGCCGCGCCTACTACGACTCGCTGCTGGGCATTGCCGGCCCCAAGGGCACCACCGTCGAGGTCACGCCGGCGGGGTTGAAGGGCAAGATCATCGGCGTGCAGATCTCCACGGTAAGCGCCAACTACCTGAAGAAGTACTACGAGAACATTGCTGACCTGAAGTACTACGACACCCAGGAATCGGCCAACGCCGACCTGATAGCCGGGCGCACCGACCTGATGATGGCCGACGGTGTCGCCATCGCCATGATGGTGAAGACCCCTGAAGCCCAGGGCCTGGCGGAAATCGCCGAAGTGCCTTACGACCCGATCATCGGCCGTGGCGTGGGGGCCGGCCTGCGCAAGGAAGACACCGAACTCAAGGCCCGCCTGGACAAGGCCATCGGTGAGTTGCTGGTGAGCAAGGACTACGCCGACCTGTCCCAGAGCGTGTTTGGGGTATCGGTCAGCCCGTGCAAACGCGCCGACACACCGGCCTATGTGAGCAAAGTCTGCGACAGCCCCTACACAAACTAACCCGGTAGAAAGGGAGTGC
>NZ_JAXCIS010000118.1:0-6281 GCF_034044025.1 Pseudomonas sp. SED1 | reverse complement strand
AGCACATCCAGCGACTGATCCACCGCATTCGCGAGCAAGCCCGCTCCCGCATTTGATCTCTATTGCCTGGAGGGGCGGGTTCAGGCCAGTTCGGTAGCGGTGTTTTTTACGACCGCCAATTCCGGATGCGCCACCAACTTATCAATGTGCAATTCATCATTGTTAAGCCAGGTTTCCGTCAACACCCTGTAGTGCTCCATGTCCCGGCAGCGCATGCGCAGGCTGTAGTCGAATGGTCCGCTGATCAACTGGCACTCGAACACTTGCGGGCAGGCTTTGACGCATGCCTCGAATGCCTTCTGCGCCGAGCGCCCGCTCTGGTTGGAGAGGGCCACCAGTACCAGCAGTGACAGCCCCGGCGAAACCATCTGCACGTCGATGATCGCCCCATAACCCCGGATGACCCCGCGTCGCTCCAGCTTGCGTACCCGTTCCAGGCACGGCCTGGGCGTCAGGTGCACCAGCGACGAGAGTTTTTCGTAGGTGATGCGTCCCTGGTGCCGTAACACGTCGATGATGGCTTCATCGATGCGGTCCAGCACAGGTGAGGCGTTCGGTCCGGTGGCCTTGGTATCCATGGTGTGTGGTGTTCACTTCAATCGGTTGGAAAGAAATTGCTGCAAGCGTTCGCTGTTCGGCTGGTCGAGGATTTCGGCTCCGCCTTGTTCCTCGACGCGGCCCTGGTGCAGGAACAGCACTTGGCTGGACACCTGACGGGCAAAGCCCATTTCGTGGGTGACCATGAGCATGGTACGACCTTCCTCCGCCAACGTCTGTATGACTTTAAGGACTTCTCCTACAAGTTCAGGGTCGAGGGCCGAGGTGGGTTCGTCGAACAGAATAATCTCCGGTTCCATCGCCAGGGCCCGGGCGATGGCCACGCGCTGTTGCTGACCACCGGACAGGAATGCCGGATATTGATCCGCCACCCGGCCCGGCAGGCCGACCTTGTCGAGGTACAGGCGTGCGCGTTTTTCCGCCTCGGCGGCGCTTACGCCGAGCACCCGGCGCGGGGCCATGGTGATGTTTTCCAGCACGGTCATGTGGCTCCACAGGTTGAAGTGCTGGAACACCATGGCCAGGCGGGTGCGCAGGTTCTGCAATTGCGCCTGGTGCGGCGCCCGGGTGCCGGCGCGGCCTGGCTGCATTTCGATGCTGATGCCGTCGAGGGTGATGACCCCGGCGTCCGGCTGCTCGAGGAAGTTGATGCAGCGCAGCATCGTGCTTTTGCCGGAGCCGCTGGCGCCGATCAGGCTGATCACGTCGCCGTTGCGTGCGTTCAGCGAGACGCCCTTGAGCACTTCATGTTCGCCATAGCGTTTGTGCAGGCCTTCGACCCGGAGTTTGACGTTGGCGTTTTCTGCCACGGCCACCGGTTGGGTAGCGGGGCGTACATCGGTTGGATAAGTGGCCAGGGCCTGCGCGGACTGATTCATGGGTTAGCCTCGGGTAGGAACAAGAAAACGCATCCAGCGACGTTCGGCCAGTCGAAACAGGCCCACCAGTGCAAAGGACAGCAGCATGTACAGCAGGGCCGCGATGCCGAAGGCCTGGAACGTCAGGAACGTCTCGGCGTTGGCATCGCGGGCCACCTTGAGGATGTCGGCGATGGTGGCGGTAAACGCCAGGGAGGTAGCGTGCAGCATCAGGATCATTTCGTTGCTGTAGGCCGGCAGTGCACGGCGCAGTGCGGCGGGCACCACCACAAACAGATTCAGGCGCCAGCCGTGCAGGCCGTAGGCCCTGGCAGCTTCGATCTCGCCGTGGGGAATGTTGCGAATCGCCCCGGCAAAGATTTCCACGGTGTAGGCGCAGGTGTTCAGCACAAACGCCAGCAGCGTGCAGTTCAGCGCATTGCGGAAAAACTGGTTGAGCAGGGCGTTGTCCTGTACCACGTCCAGGCCATAGAGGCCGGTGTAGCAAATCAGCAACTGGATATACAGCGGCGTGCCGCGAAACAGGTAGGTGTAGACCTCCACCGGCCAGCGAACCCAGAAGTGCTCCGAGACCCGGGCGATCGCCAGCGGGATCGACAGGAAGAAGCCCAGCACCACCGAGATAATGAACAGCCACAGGGTCATGGCCACCCCGGAAAAGCCGTTGCCGTCGGTGAACAGGTAGGCCAGGCCGTATTGCTGGATCAATTCGATCATCGCGCCATCCCCTTGATGCCCACGTTGTAGCGCCGTTCCAGGCGTTTGAAGATGCGGTTGGAGAGGGTGGTAATCACCAGGTACACCAGGCCCGCGAGGATCAGGAAATACAGCGGGTCATTGGTGGTCTTGCCGGCGTTTTGCGCGGCCTTGACCAGGTCCGAGAGGCCGATGATCGACACCAGCGCCGTGGACTTGAGCAGCACCAGCCAGTTATTGCCCAGGCCCGGCAGGGCAAAGCGCATCAGTTGTGGGAACAGCACCAGGCGAAAGCGCTGCCAGCGGCTCAGGCCGTAGGCGGTAGCGGCTTCGAGTTGGCCGGCGGGCACGCTGAGAATCGCCCCGCGAAAGTTCTCGGTGAAATACGCACCGTAGATAAACCCGAGGGTGATGACACCGGCGGTGAACGGGTCGATTTCGAAGTAAGCCCAGCCGAGCATTTCACTCAGGTCGTTGAGCCACAGTTGCAGGCTGTAGAAAATCAGCAGGATCAGCACCAGGTCCGGCACGCTGCGAATCAGCGTGGTGTAGAGCGTGGCCGGAACCCGCAGCAGCTTGACGCTGGAGAGCTTGGCAGCGGCGGCGATCAGGCCCAGGGACAGGCTCAGCAGCAGCGCCAGGAACGCCAGCTTGACCGTCATCCAGGCACCCTGAGCCAGCAACGGGCCGAAGCCTTGCAAGTTGAGGAATTCATTCATGGAGGAGGAGATCTCTCATAGGTAGGAGCGAGCGTGCTCGCGAAAAACTCAAAGGCCCCGCGTTTACTCTGGGTTCACGCGTTATCGTTGACGATTTTCGCGAGCAAGCTCGCTCCTACAGGGGATTTTTGCCAGGCTTGGGCATCACTCGTTGTAGATATCCTGATCGCCGAAGTATTTCTTCTGGATCTGTGTGTAGGTGCCATCGGCCTGGACGGCGGCGATGCCCTTGTTGATCAGCTCCACCAACTCCTTGTCGTTCTTGCGCAGGCCCATGGCGATGTCGAGCGGCAGGGTCGGGTCCTTGAAGGCCGGGCCGGTCTTGAAGTCGGCGCCTTCAGGCTTGGACAGGAAGTTGAGCTGGGCTTCGAGCTTGTCGGTCAGGGTGGCGTCCAGGCGACCGTTTTGCAGGTCGGCGTAGTTCTGCTCCTGGGACTGGTAAGCCTTGATCTGCGCGCCCAGCTTGGCCAGGTGTGCACGGGCGTAGGCTTCTTGCAGCGAGCCTTGCAGCACGCCGACCTGTTTGCCTTTCAGGGATTCGGGGGTGTCGCCGAAGTCGGCGCTTTTGCGGGTGATCACCGAGGTCGGGCTGAGGAACAGGCGGTCGCTGAAGTCGATGACTTTCTGGCGGGCCGGGGTGACGGCCATGGAGGACATGATGGCGTCGAACTTGCGTGCGCGCAGGGCCGGGATCATGCCGTCGAATTCGTTGTGGACCCACACGCATTTGACTTCAAGCTTGGCGCAGATGGCGTTGCCCAGGTCGATGTCGAAACCTTGCAGGCTGCCATCGGCGGCGACTGATTCAAACGGTGGGTATTCGGGGAAGACCCCAAAGCGGATTTCTTTCCATTCCTGAGCCTGGGCAGCAGTTGCGGCCAATGGCAGGAGCAGCGCAGCGAAAAGTGATCGGAGCGGAGTCATGTGTATTCCCTATATTTTGTAATTGATGTCAGGGCAGTAGAAAACTGAACGCTAAGGTGAAGAGGCTTTTTGTGGCGAGGGAGCTTGATCCCGCTGAGTTGCGTAGCGGCCTCAAACTCCTGGGAGCGCTACGCACTCCAGCGGGAGCAAGCTCCCTCGCCACATTGGGCTGCCTCACCACATTGGGCTGTTTGTTGTCAGAGAGAATGCTTCAAGATGGTGCGTTTTTTGTGTCGTTTACCCCTGCCGCGGCGCGCGGAATGTGCTGTTAAAACGCGAGCTACAGCGGAAACGGCTGCGGCACCCGCTAAATCGGCTTGCCGGTTGGGTTTTTCCGGCCTGCTGCTCACGCAAAGCAGCAGGCCAGAGCGGTCTCAGGCGCGCTTTTTCTGCTGTGCGGCCGGTGCTTGTGCCAAGCGGGCAAACAGGTCCTTGGGGTCGGCCAGGTCCGGTACCAGTTCCAGTTCGCTGCCCACGTCCAGCGCCTTGGCCACGTCCAGCACGTAACGCAGGGCGGAGTAGTCTTCGATGGCAAAACCCACCGAGTCGAACAGGGTGACCTGGCGCGCATTTTCACGGCCCGGGGCCTGGCCGTTGATCACTTGCCACAGCTCGGTGACCGGCGAATCTTCCGGCATGTGCTGGATTTCGCCTTCGATGCGGCTTTGGGGTTCGTACTCGACGATCACGCGGGCACGTTCGACGATTCGTCGGTCCAGCTCGGTCTTGCCCGGGCAGTCGCCGCCGACGGCATTAAGGTGCATGCCCGGCTCGATCATCTCGTCCGTGAGGATGGTGGCGTAGGCCTTGTCGGCGGTGACGGTGGTGACGATGTCGGCACCTTTCACGGCTTCGGCCACGCTGCCTGCCAGGATCACTTTGATCGCCGGGAAGGCTTTCAGGTTGGCCGCCAGTTTGGCGGTAGCCTTGGCATCGATGTCGAACAGGCGGATTTCAGTGATGCCCAACATCGCGTGGAAGGCCAGGGCCTGGAACTCGCTCTGGGAGCCATTGCCGATCAACGCCATGCTGCGGCTGTTGTCCCGGGCCAGGTAACGTGCTACCAGGGCCGAAGTGGCGGCGGTGCGGATCGCGGTGGTCAGGGTCATTTCCGCCAGCAGTACCGGTTTGCCGGTGTCCACATCGCCGAGTGCGCCGAAGGCCATGACGGTGAGCATGCCGCTCTGGGTGTTTTTCGGGTGGCCGTTGACGTATTTGAAGGCGTAGAGCGAGGCGTCGGACACCGGCATCAACTCGATCACGCCCTCGGGCGAATGGTTGGCCAGGCGTGCGCATTTTTCAAAGTCCTGCCAGCGCAGGTAGTCGGCGCGGATGTACTCGGCCATCTCGGTGATGCAGGTTTGCAGGCCTTTTTGCGAAACCAGGTAGCTCAAGTCGTTGACGTCGATATAGCGGGTCATGGGAAGACTCCTTATTGAAATGAGGGGCGGGTGGGCAGATGCACTTCCGCCAACATGCAGCGGGCACTGCCGCCGCCGATGCGTTCGATGTTGTCGATGTTCACCACCACCGGGCGGGTGTGGCGTTCCACATGCTGGCGCTGGGCCGGCTTGAGCGAGCCCCAGGCGCTGGCCGACATCACCAGCAGCGGCTGACCGTTGCGGTCATGGATTTCCAGCATGTTGCCGGCGAAGGCTTCCAGTTGGCCGAAGTCCAGGGCGACGATGTCTTTGCCGGTGTCCCGCAGGGAGCGTTCCAGGGCCTGGCGCTCGTGGTCGTCGGGCAGGGCTTGCAGGCACACCACGGAAAGGTCGCGGCCGACGCTCATCATCACGTTGCTGTGGTAGATCGGCGCGTGGTGGCGGTCGACGGCGTGGAATACGCAGAGTTGGTAGTCGAGGCGTTCGGCGAACTGGCGCAGGGCGTCCTGATGGGTACGCCCGGAATGGCAGGCATAGCTGATGCGGTGCTGGCGGTCGAGGACCATGCTGCCGGTGCCTTCCAGGAACATGTTCTGTTGTTCGAGGTGGCTGAAGTCGATGGTGTTTTTGATTGCGAAGCGTTGCTCCAGTACTTGCAGCACGCCTTTGTCGCGTTCCAGTCGTCGGTTCTGGCCTTCCATCGGGTACAGCACCAGGCTGCCGTCGGCGTGGCTGCTCCACCAGTTGTTGGGGAAGATCGAATCCGGGGTGTGGGGAGCGGGGGTGTCTTGTACCACCAGCACTTCCACGCCGTGGTGGCGCAGGGTATCGACGTAGCCGTCGAACTCTTCCAGCGCTTTCTGCTGTGCAGCCAATGGGTCGAGGGGCACGCGCTGGAAGCGGTTGTTGATCGCGGTGTCCGGGTTAAAGGCGAAGTGCGCCGGGCGGATCATCAGGACGGTGTTGGTGGTTTGCATGGGTGCACGGGTCCATGGGGTTGGGCAGTGAAGCTATTTTGTGCGGTGTGACGGAAGAATCCCGGCTGAAGTGAGGGGGTGGCTCAGCCGGGAAAGCTGAAAAGTGGGGTGGGGCAGCCGAATCGGCTGTGGAGGTGAGTGGAGATC
>NZ_JAXCIS010000117.1:0-4667 GCF_034044025.1 Pseudomonas sp. SED1 | reverse complement strand
TCAGCCATCACCCAAATAACGGATATACACCCCAAACCCCGCCTACACCTGCGACAGCAACAACCCCTCAAACTCAACCTGACCCCGCGCCTGATCACAATGCGCCACATTAAACCGCATAAAATCCCGCAACCGCGGCTCATACCCAAACAACGCTCCCGGCGCCAACACCATCCCGCGTTTCAACCCGGCTTCAGCCAGCCGCTCACCATTAACCCCCGCCGGCAACCGCGCCCAGATAAACATCCCCCCCTCAAACCCCATCGGCAACTCACACCCACAACGCCGCAGCCACTGCTCAACCCGCCCCCCAGCCTCCAGCAGCCGCTGAACCATGCGCTTGCGATGCCTGGCATACCCACCCTCACTCAACAGCCGATACACAATCTGCTCAAACAACTCCGACGTAATCCCACCGCTCATCAACTTCATATTGGTCAGATTCGCCGCCAACTGCGGCGCCGCCACCACATAACTGACCCGCGCATTCGCCGTCAGCACCTTCGAAAACCCCGACAGATACGTCACCTGCTCCAACCCCGCCAACGTCGCCAAACGCGGCGGCGGGTTAGGGTGCAAGTCCCCGTAAAGATCATCCTCAACGATATGGCAGCGATACTCCCGGGCCAGCTGCAATAACCGAAACGCCTGGCTCGGACTAAACGAATGCCCGGTCGGGTTATGCAGCACACTGGTGGTCAGGTACAAACTGGGACGATGCTCCGCGAGCAACTGCTCAAGCGCGACAAAATCAAACCCGTCGGGCCGGCGAGCAATCGTCACCACCTTGACCCCATGCAATGCCAGGTTCGCGTGGAAGTTGAAATAACACGGCGCGTCCAGCAACACCGTGTCCCCGGGCCGCGCCAGCAGGCGCATGAGCATGTCCAGGCCTTGCACGGTGTTGGGCGTGGTGATGATCTGCTCCACCGGCACCGACAACCCTTCACCGTGCAGTTTCTGCTGCAACGCCTGGCGCAACGGCAGCAGGCCCGCCGGGGTGCCCAGCCCGGCGATGCGCAACGTGGGAGCACGCACAGCACTGCGCATCGCCTGGCGCAACACGTCGGAATCCAGCCAGTCTTCCGGCAGGTGGCCGCCGCCGGGGCGCAGGTCGCCTTGGGCCATGGCCAGGGGGCGGCGCAGTACGCTGAGCAGGTCCTGGGGCAGCAAGTCGACCCAGGTGCTGGACGACGGCTGCGCCAGGCTGCTGGCGACAAAGTGCCCGCGGCCCTGACTGGAGGTCAGCAGGTGGCGCCCGCGCAGGCGATCCAGCGCTTCATTTACGGTGAATTTTCCGACGCCCAGCAAGGCCCCCAACTCACGCACCGACGGCAGTTTGCTGCCGGCCGCCAGCTCGCCTTGCTCAATCGCATGGGCCAGGGCATCGACGATCTGCTGCACCTTCGGCGCTCGGTCATGAAAGTGAATCGCAGGAATGGGCATCGCACTGTCCTTAAGTTTGCCGCCAACTTTACCGGTAAAGTCTGCGCTTATTTCCGCAGAGTTTACCTGCCTGTGGCACGCCGTGCGCCCTAGACTGCAAACCTTCTTTCCTGCTGTGAACCCCACGCCATGGCCACTGCGCTGACGCTGTCTTCGTTTCTGTATTTTCTGCTGTTGTGCACCACCCTGGCGTTCAGTCCCGGACCCATGACCCTGTTGTTGCTCAGCCTCGGCTTGAAAGACGGCCTGCGCCGCTCTTTGCCGGCACAGTTCGGTGCGAGTGTTTCCTATCTGGTCTCGATCCTGATCTTTGCCGTGGGCTTTTCCGAACTGATCAAGGACTACCCGCTGATCACCCGGATCATCCAGGTGGTGGGCGTCGCCTACATCCTTTACCTGGCCTACAAGCAATGGACCAGCAGCGGGGTGACGATCACTGCCCACGACGCAACCCCGGAAAATGCCCGCAGCCTGTTCGGCAAAGGCCTGCTGACGGGGCTGTCGAATCCCAAGGCGATCATCCTGTTCAGCGCCGTATTCCCGCAGTTCGCCGCCATTGGCCAGGGCAGTGCGGCCGCTGACATCGCCATCCTCGGCCTGACTTTCCTGCTGCTGCAATTCGCCAGCGGCTGCCTGTATTGCTACTTCGGCCAGCGCATCAAGCACGTACTGGAGAACCCCAAGCGCCGGGTGCTGTTGCAACGGGCTACGGCGGTGCTGCTGCTGGGTGTGGCGTTGATGCTAGCCCGGGGCTTTTCCAACTGATGGCCAGCTTATGAGCGGTAGTGGCGATCTGCCGTTGCCCTGATAGACTTCGGGCATTCATCCAGGATCAAGCCAGACCATGCCAGCCGCAGGAGGAAAGGGGCTTTCGCTCGCTTCACGTCTGTACAAGTCGCGCGCCCTGGGATTGACCCTCGGGTTTGTCTGCGTGGCCGCCGCCATCTACCCGTTGAATAAACCCGTTTGGGTCTGGGTGGTGATGATCGCCAATGCCTTTATCTGGCCACATGTGGCGTACCAATGGTCGCGGCACTCGAAAAACTCCCTGCGCGCGGAACACCGCAACTTGTTGCTCGACTCGTTCTGCGGCGGGTTCTGGGTCGGCGCCATGCAGTTCAACCCGCTGCCCAGCGTGACCACCTTGTCGATGATGACCATGAACAATGTCGCCATTGGCGGCCCGCGCTTCATGCTCGCCGGGTGGGTGGCCCAGGCGCTGGGTATCGGCGCCTCGCTGCTGGTGTTCACCCCGGCAGTGACGGCCCTGACCAGCGAAGTGCAGCTCTACGCCTGCCTGCCGATCCTGATGCTCTATCCCCTGGCCCTGGGTTGGATCTGCTACCGGCAAGCGATTACCCTGGCCCGGCACAAACGCGAGTTGTTGGCCCTGAGCCGCACCGACAGCCTGTCGGGCCTGCTCAACCACGGCGCCTGGAAAGATCACCTGGAAATCGAGTTCCAGCGCTGTCGCCGCGACCAGCAGGGCGCGGCCATCGCGCTGATCGACATCGATCACTTCAAGACCATCAACGACACCTACGGCCATGTCACCGGCGATATCGTGCTGCGCCAGTTGAGCAAAGTGCTGCGCCAGAATCTGCGGGCCACTGACCTGGCCGGGCGTTATGGCGGCGATGAGTTCTGCGTGATCCTGCCGGACATGCCGCTGAACCGTGCCACCGAAGTGATGGATGCCCTGCGCGACCGCTTCAACTCCCTGGCCTACGCACAGGACCCGACCTTGCGCGCCAGCCTGAGCATCGGCCTGGCGCCGTATCGACCGGCCCACGGCGACGCCACCAGTTGGCTGAACGACGCCGACCAGGCGCTGTACGAAGCCAAAAGCAGCGGGCGCAACCGGGTCAGTTCGGTGCAGGGAAGTTGGCTGAGGTCGATCTGAGGATCAACAAATTGTTTTTTGTCAGGTAGGGTGGAGGGCTACCTCCCAACAAAAAACAAGGATCGGTTCATGCTCTTCAACTTCCCGCGTACCTTGCTGGCAGCCACCCTGGCGCTGTCGTTCGCCATGCCGGCCTTCAGCGCCGAGCCCCACAAACAGATCCAGGCCGATTCCGAGCAGTACAAGGCCGATGCCTTGAAACTGCTGGAGCGTCTGGTGAATATTGATTCAGGCTCCGGCTACGAGCCGGGCCTGACCCAAGTGCGTGACATCGCTGTCGACGAGCTCAAACAACTGGGTTTCAGCATCCAACTGGTGCCGGATGCTGCGGCCCATAACAGCCATGTCATCGCCACCCTCAAAGGCACCGGCAAGGCCAAGATCCTGCTGATGGCCCACATGGACACGGTGTTCAAGGAAGGTTCGGCGGCCGCGCGGCCGTTCCACATCAAGGACGGTCGTGCCTATGGCCCGGGCGTAATGGATGACAAAGGGGGCATTGTCGCCGGCATCTACGCCTTGAAAGTCCTGAAAAACCAGGGCTTCAAGGACTACGCGCAAATCACTTTCCTGCTGGACGCCAGCGAAGAAACCGGCACCGATGGCGCTTCCGAGCTGATCCGCAACACCGCCAAGGGCCACGACGTGACCCTCAACCTGGAACCGGGTCGCCCGGCGGATGGCCTGGTGGTGTGGCGCAAAGGCAGCGCCACTGCGGTGGTCGAGGTCAAGGGCAAGGCCGCCCACGCCGGCGTCGCTCCGGAACTGGGCCGCAATGCCGCGATGGAAGCGGCGCACCAGATCTTGCAACTGGGCAAGCTGGGGGATGCCGAGAAGAAAACCACCATCAACTTCACCGTGATCAACTCCGGCGACCGGGTCAATGTGATCCCGGACCAGGCCACCGCCAAGGCGGACGTGCGGGCGGCGTTGCCGGAAGAGTTTGATCGGATCGAGAAGGACCTGGCGCGAGTCTCGGCCAACAAGCTGATCCCCGAGACTGAAGTGACCACAAGCCTGCACCGTGGCCTGCCGCCAATGCCGCAGACGCCGGAGTCGGACAAGCTGGTGGCGATCGCCCAGGGGATTTATGGCGAACTGGGACGCAAGCTGACCATTGAAGGCAGCGGCGGGGCGGCGGATGCCAGCTTGTCGGCCGGCGTGGGTACGCCGACCCTGGACGGGTTCGGGATTGTCGGGGGCAATATTCATACGCCGGAGGAATATGCCGAGGTGGAGAGTGTGGCGCCGCGGATTTACCTGCTGAGCCGGATGATTATGGAGCTTTCCAAGCGCTGACTTAAGAACGCCACACCTC
>NZ_JAXCIS010000116.1:0-67231 GCF_034044025.1 Pseudomonas sp. SED1 | reverse complement strand
AGAAGCATTCGTGTGTTATCAGAATTTGTACGCCTGACGCCCAATCAGCAGCCACTTGCCTTTCTGCTTCTGCCAGACCTGGAAGTTTTCAATTTCGGTGGGCACCTCGACGCCGCTGTTCACCGCCTGGGCGGAAAAGTGGTTGCGCACCAGGGCGGTGTCGCCATTGAGGGTGATGGTCTGTTTCTGCATTTCCAGGGTCTTGAAACCGCTTCTGCCGGTTTCAATGTCGGCGATAAATTCCTGCTTGTTCTGGACCTTGCCGCTGGAATGGCCGTAGGTGAGGTTGTTCGCGGTGAGGGCCTGCAGCTGCGGGATGTCCTTGTGCAGCATGGCCTGGGTCAGGTGGTCGACCGCGACGGCTACATCCTTGTCGGCTGCGGCAGGTGCGGCGGCCGCGTAACCGCTGAACAGGCACAGAAAACCAATCAGAAGCTTGACGTTTTGCATGGGTGTTTCCTTGTTGTTGTGGGTACTGGAATGACTCAGGAGGTAGGCCTAAGTCGTCGTACAACCATGCCGTATTTCGTGGGGTCAAGGAAAGTTAAATTTGGATTTGGCCAGAATATAGGCGCTGTTTGCCAGTATTAGTCGTCGTATCACTTGAGAGATAACGGTCGGCACTTCCCGTGGAAATGGCACATGGCTATGCTGTGGCCCGCGACTTAATCGCGTGGATTCGCAACGACATCCCCAGGACCATGGGCGATGGGGTGGATCAATGGCAGCGCCGCAACAGCCAGTGAGGACAACAACAAAATGACACCAGATCAAAAGTACGCGGCGGCCATGGTGCGCCTGGGTTATCAACTCAACGAGTTCAAGATCGGCGGCAACTACACGCCGCTGCTGAGGGACGGCAACCACGTTTACATCAGCGGCCAGATCCCGCGGGTGGGTGACACGATCGTGCTGCCCGGCAAGGTCGGCGAAAGCCTCAGCCTGGCCGACGCCCAAATCGCCGCCGGTGTCAGCGCATTGCGTTGCCTGGGCTTGCTCAAGCAGGCACTGGGCTCCCTGGATCAGGTCAAGGCGATCCTGAAGATCAATGTGTACGTGCGCAGTGCGGATGACTTTGACCAGCAAAGCGAAGTGGCCAACGGTGCGTCGGACCTGTTGAACGAGATCCTGGGGGCTGCCGGTTCTCACACGCGCACCTCGGTGGGCGTGCTGCAACTGCCCAAGGGCGCCGCCGTGGAAGTCGACATGATCGCTGTGGCACAGGGCTGACGCCGAGTGATCGCCGACGCTTTTACAGTCCTGATTCACTATGGGATTTATCTGCTTCCAGGGCTGATCCTGTTTGGCCTGTGGTTCGGCCTCACCCCGAAAACAATGCCGGGCGTGCGCATCGTTGTTCTGCTGTTGGCGTTCGTGCTGATGCGCGATGCGATGACGCCGCTGGGCATGTGGTCGCTGAGCACTGAGGTGCAGATCCAGTTTACGGCCAACCCCTTCGTGCTGGCTGCGCTCGGCGGCTTGTCCCTTGGGCTGATTGCACTGCTCGCGCGCCTGGCTCCGGAGTTATGGCAACTGACGGTGATGTTCAAGGGTAATCGCGGTGCAGGCCTGGCAGTGGGGCTGGTGGCCGGCTGTTTGATTGGCTTGCCATTGCGGCTGTATCAAGGCATCGAACCGGTGGCGATCCCGGCTTACTGGACCTGGCTGATGGGCATGCTGATACTTGCCTACTGCGCCAATGCGCTGGAAGAGGTGTTGTTTCGCGGCTTCTTGCAGGGTTATCTCGAACAGCACGTTACGCCGCTGCGTGCAGCGATGCTCAGCGGGTTGGCGTTCGCCGCGTGCCATTCATTTCTGGCGTTGAGCGTGACGCAACTGGGCTGGCCAGTGTTGGCCTTTACCCTGATTGAAGGCGTGGCCTGCGGGCTGGTGCGGATGCGTTACGGCGTGGTGGCGGCGACGGCCACCCATGGCACGGCGATCTTGCTGATTGCCGTACCGATGGTGTGAGCCGTCTCAGGCCTGTACATCAACGCCGATGTGGGCCTGGAGCCAGTCCTTGTAGACCGCGATGTTATCGGTCGACTGGTCGCCATTTTTCGCGGTGACAGTCCTGCCGTCCAGGCGCCCGATATCGAGCAGGTACTGAAGACCATTGGCCACATGGGTGGCGTCGCTTTTGCTGAGTGACTGAACATCGGGCAGTTCGACGGCGTTGCTTTTATCGTCGAAGGTCGCCCAGGAAGGGTTGGCCCTGGCGGTGGCAACGGTTTGCGCGGTCGAGCGCACTTGCTCCTGATAGCTGGCTTCCAGCGTGGCCTTGATCTCGGGCGTGGCGTTGGTGACTTCAATCCTCCCGGCCCGCAGGGTGCCGTTTTCCATGGATTGTGTAAATGCCTTCTGTCCCAGCGCTAACAGACTTGTCGTGCTTCCTATCATGGTGCCGCTCCCTTATTGGTAGCAGCAACAGAGCAAAACCCGGGCCATGTGCTGCATGCCTTGTGCGGCGCGGGCTGGGTGGTATTGCCGGGGCAGGGCGCAGGCCAGGAGTTGCCGGGGCTGGCAAAGGGTTGCCACGTCGGCTCGCGCGAGCGCATTTCAGAACGTTGGAAACTAAGTTCAGAATCTCCAGTCTGTAATAGCGTATCGCCACCCCTACAAGGAATTAACATGAAGCTTAAGGTCGTTTTGCTGGGCACGGTTTTGTTGGCTGCGCCGCTTTACCAAGCGGTTGCCGAGACGTGCAGGGCGAACAGTTATGGTGGGTCCGATTGCGAATACGACAATGGCACCTCTTCCAAGAGTCGCGCCAATAGCTACGGTGGGCAAGACACCCAATACAGCGATGGTACTTCCTCCAAGAGCCGCTCCAATAGTTATGGCGGGCAGGATATCCAATACGGCGACGGCACCTCGGCCAAGACCCGTTCCAACAGCTATGGTGGGCAAGACACTCAATACAGCGACGGCACCTCAGCCAAGAGCCGCTCCAATAGCTACGGCGGGCAAGACACCCAATACAGCAACGGCTCCTCCTCCAAGAGCCGCGCCAATAGCTATGGCGGGCAAAATACGACAAATAACTAATGGCCCCGACGCGGCTTTCTACCTCACCAATGACCGCTCATACGCGGCGGTCATCACCTGCCACGTCTGCGCATCTGCCGGAATCAAATGCTCGATGCGCAACGACGTTACCGTAATGTCCTGAGGCATGCCGAAGGTGGTGAAGGTCGACATGAAGTTCAGCTCACCTTCACGCGAGTTGACGCGTGTCAGCACCAGTGGCGGCGGTTCATTGACCAAGGCTTCGGTACTTTGCGGGGCCGGCAGGCTGTCCAGAAGCCTGGCAAGTTCGGGATTGCCCAACGCCTCGCGCGTCGCCCGTTGCCAGGCGATGGTGCGGATTTCTTCAGCGTTGATCAAATGATCACCCAGGCCGCCAGGCTGTAGCAGGGTGACCAGCAAATTCAATCCATCAGCCGCCTCCGGCTTGATCCCCACCAGCTCGAACAGTACCTGCGTACTGGCGTTGGCGGCGAGCACTTCCCAGTGACTGCCCAATACGATCGCCGGCGCAGGATTATTCGCGTGGAGCACATGGCTGATCGCCTCGCGAATGGCCTCCATCGACGGCGAGGAAAGCGGGGTTTCCTCATAACGCGGGGCGAAGCCGGCGGCGAGGAACACGCTGTTGCATTGCTCCAGCGGAACCTCCAGCGCCATCAGCAAATTATGCAAGGTGCCCGGGCTCGGCTTGGCGCGCCCGGTCTCGATGCAGCTCAGGTGGCGTTGGGAAATCCCGGTGATCAGCGCCAGTTCCAGCTGGCTCAATCTGGCGTGCCGGCGCAGCACCCGCAGTTGCGTGCCGGCGCTGGTGTCGGGGTTGGCGCGGGGGAAAGGTTGGCTGCTCATGGGTTGACTCTGGCCGGGCGGGTCGGTGGTGTCGATGACCTTTGAGGTCATTGAGAGGGGAGCGACGTTATCACTAATGTGCAGCTTCCCGAACCGTTGTCTCCAAGGAGGAAGCATGCGCAGACCCTGGATTGCCCTGGCCGGGTTGTTGGCTTTTGCCCTGTACACATTGATCACGATGCTTATCGCCAATCAATCGCTCATGGCGTTCGGACGTGAATTGATATCGAGGCCGGACACTGTCCAGGTGGTGATTGACTTGTATCTGATGGCGGCCTTGGCGGGCGTGTGGATATATCGGGATGCGCGGGCCAGGGGCAAATCCCTGGCGTCGGTATTGCCCTATTTACTGGTAACGGCGGTTTTCGTATCCATCGGTCCGCTGCTGTATATCGTGGTCAACGGGTTCCGCGAACCTTCAGGGGGCCGGTGATGGAGGTTTATGCGCTGTGCGTACTGGTGCTGTTCTTGAAGATGCTGGCGATCTCCTGTTACCAGGGTTTCTTTCGGCTCAGATACCGTGCATTCACCAACCCCGAGGACGCCGGTTTCTTCCATCGCGATGCGAATCCCCGGGAATTACCGCAAGTCTCCCGGGCCGCGAGAGCCTGGGCCAATGACCTGGAAAATATTCCGTTGTTTTTCGTTTTGGGTGGGTTGTGCGTTGCAGTGGAGGCGACCGGCGTTGCCACGACGTGGCTGTTCTGCACGTTCACCGTCGCGCGGGTGATGCATACGGTGATGTACCTGAGAGGCCGCCAGCCATGGCGTACGGTCGCTTATGGCGTGGGCCTGATCTGTTTATTGGGACTTGCGGGGGGCATTGGATTGAGATTGATATGGCGATGACAACTCACTGTAGGAGCGAGCTTGCTCGCGAAGGTCGTTAACGATGACGCTTGCACACTGGTTCAGCGCGGCGCCCTCGGGTTCTTCGCGAGCAAGCTCGCTCCTACAGGGAGGCAGTTTTTTTAGATCCGCGCCAACGCCTGCGCCAGATCCGCCCGCAGGTCTTCCACATCCTCAACTCCCACCGACAACCGCACCAACCCATCTCCAATCCCCAACTGCGCCCGCGTCGCTGCCGGAATGCTCGCATGGGTCATGATCGCCGGGTGTTCGATCAAACTTTCAACGCCCCCCAGGCTTTCAGCCAACGCAAAGATCTTCACGTTTTCCAGGAAGCGTGTCGCACCCGCCAGGTCGCTTTTCAGGTCCACCGAAATCATCCCGCCAAACCCACGCATTTGCCGGCGTGCCAGCTCATGCTGCGGATGCGATGCCAGGCCGGGGTAGTAAACCCGTGCCACCTGCGGCTGGTGCTCCAGCCATGTCGCCAGTTCCAGCGCATTGCTGCAATGGCGCTCCATGCGCAGCGCCAATGTCTTCACCCCACGCAGGGTCAGGAACGCGTCAAACGGACCGGCAATCGCACCCACGGAGTTTTGCAGAAAGCCCACGCGTTCGGCCAGTTCAGGATTCTGGCCCACCACCGCAATGCCGCCAATCACATCGGAGTGGCCGTTGAGGTACTTGGTGGTGGAGTGCACCACGATGTCGAAACCCAGTTCCAGCGGGCGCTGGATCCATGGGCTGGCGAAGGTGTTGTCGGCCACGCAGATGATGCCCCGGGCCTTGCAGATACGGGCGATGGCACTGAGGTCGGTCAGGCTCAGCAGCGGGTTGCTCGGGGTTTCGACCCAGACCATCCGCGTGTCGTCCTGCAACGCGGCTTCGAAAGCCGACAGGTCGGTCAGGTCGACGAAGCTGAAACGATGCCCGGCGCTGCGTTGGCGAACTTTGTCGAACAGGCGGAAGGTGCCGCCGTACAAGTCGTTGCCGGAAACTACGTGGGAACCGGCGTCGAGCAGTTCCAGCACGGTGGAAATCGCCGCCAGCCCGGAGGCGAACGCGAAGGCCTGGGTGCCGCCTTCCAGATCGGCCACGCAGCGTTCCAGGGCAAAGCGCGTCGGGTTATGGGAGCGCCCGTAGTCGAAGCCTTTGTGAACGCCGGGGCTTTCCTGCAGGTAGGTGGAGTTGGCGTAGATCGGCGGCATCAGCGCCCCGGTGGTCGGGTCGGGGGATTGCCCGGCATGGATCACGCGGGTGGCGAAGGCGCTCTTATCGTGCTGGGTCATGCAAGGGATCTCCGTAGGTGATTAAGCAGGTCGACGCGGGTGATCAGGCCGTGAAAGCCCGACGCGTCAGCAATGATTGCCACCAGTCCGCGATCCAGTTCGGCCTGCAATTGCGCAAGGCTGGCGCTGGGCGCAAGGGTGTGCAGGGCGTTGGTCATGGCGCTGGCCACGGTCATGGAAAAGTGCGCGGCGTTCTGATGCAGGCCGAGCAATACGTCTGACTCGTCGAGCACCCCCACCAGTTTTTGGCCGTCCACCAGCACCGGCAATTGCGAGACATCGGCCAGGCGCATGCGCTGGAAGGCGGTGAGCAGGCTGTCGTCGGGGCCGACGCTGATCACTCGGCCGTCCTCGAAACGGCGGGCGATCAGGTCGCGCAGGTCGCCGTAGTGTTTGTATTGCAGCAGGCCGGCGTCGTTCATCCATTGGTCGTTGTAGACCTTCGACAGGTAGCGCGTACCGGTGTCGCACACGAAGGTGACGACGCGCTTGGGTTCGGTCTGTTCACGGCAATAGCGCAGGGCGGCGGCGAGCAGGGTGCCGGTGGAAGAGCCGCCGAGAATGCCTTCGGCCCGCAGCAGTTGGCGCGCGTGGTCGAAGCTTTCTTCGTCGCTGATGGAATAGGCGTGGCGCACGCTGGAGAGGTCGGCGATGGAGGGGATGAAGTCTTCGCCGATGCCTTCCACGGCCCACGAGCCGGGTTCGATCATGGTGCCGCTGCGGCTGTATTCAGCCATCACCGAGCCGACCGGATCAGCCAAGACCATGGCCAGGTCGGGTTGTACACGCTTGAAGAAACGCGTCAGGCCGGTGAGGGTGCCGGCCGAGCCGACGCCGACCACAATGGCGTCGAGATCATGCTGGGTCTGAGCCCAGATTTCCGGCGCAGTGCTGGTCTCGTGGGCCAGGGGGTTGGCCGGGTTGTTGAACTGGTCGGCGAAGAACGAATCGGGAATGTCCTTGGCCAGCCGCGCGGCGACGTCCTGGTAATACTCGGGGTGGCCCTTGCCGACGTCGGAGCGGGTGATGTGCACCTCGGCGCCCATGGCTTTCAGGTGCAAGACCTTTTCGGTGGACATCTTGTCCGGCACCACTAACACCACACGGTAACCTTTGGCGCGACCCACCAGCGCCAGGCCGAGGCCAGTATTGCCGGCGGTGGCTTCGATGATGGTGCCACCGGGGCGCAGGCGGCCGTCGCGTTCGGCGGCGTCGATCATGGCCAGGCCGATGCGGTCCTTGATCGAGCCGCCGGGGTTCTGGGATTCAAGCTTGAGGAACAGCGTGCATGGGCCGGTATCGAAGCGGCTGACCCGCACCAGCGGGGTGTTGCCGATCAGTTCAAGCACGGCGGGGCGGGAAGCGGTGGGCATGTCGTCACCTGGCTACGGAATGGGCGTATGGGATGGACAGCAGTTTTTAAAGCATGGTTTCGAACATAGGCCGGTATCGACCCGCTCGCAACCGCGCGGCCGCCTGAATGTCTTTTTTTGGCGCATTGCTGCTTCATCACGGAGCACGGTTGAGGGCGGCCAATCCGTCGGTTTTCTGCCAACGCCACGTATTCATTGGCTTGCAGCTGATTGGCCCAGCGCTTGCTAAAAGAAATCCAAACTTGGATACAAGATGGAATCCTCAATGCGCAACGAACAACTTGGCTGGACCCTTGGCGAATGGCAGGCCGCTTACCGCAGCCAGGCGCTGACCCCCGACATCCTGTTGACCCTGGCGGGCACGTTTCCCGCCGAGGACAACGCCTGGATCAGCCGGGTACAACCGCAGCAGTTGCGTGACCAGTTGGCGCAACTGGCCGAACGGCTTGCGGCGGCCGATGGCGATATCGACAAGCTGCCGCTGTACGGCGTGCCGTTTGCCATCAAGGACAACATCGATGCGGCAGGTTGGGAGACCACGGCGGCGTGTCCGGAGTTTGCCTATCGCGCTGCGGCGGATGCCACGGTGGTGGCCCGGCTGCGGGCGGCCGGGGCGATCCTGATGGGCAAGACCAACCTGGATCAGTTCGCCACTGGCCTGGTAGGTACGCGCTCGCCCTACGGTGCAGTGGGCAACAGTTTCAATCCGGATTACGTCAGCGGCGGCTCCAGCTCAGGTTCGGCTTCGGTGGTTGCGCGAGGCCTGGTAGCGTTTTCCCTGGGCACCGACACCGCCGGTTCCGGCCGGGTGCCGGCGGGCTTCAACAATATCGTCGGGTTGAAGCCGACCAAGGGGCGTTTGTCCAACTCCGGGTTGGTGCCGGCGTGCCGGACTGTGGACTGTATTTCGGTGTTTGCGCTGACGGTTGAAGATGCCGAGACGGTTGCGGGCCTCGCTGCTGCTTACGACGCCAGCGACGCCTATTCACGCGTCAATCCCAACACTGCTCCCGTAGCGGTCGGCGCCACTATCAAACTGGCGGTGCCGGCCAGCCTGGAGTTTTTTGGCGACGCGCAGAACCAGGCCGTGTTCGAACAGGCGCTGCTCAGGTTTCAGGCACTCGGTGCTGAGATCACGGCGGTGGATTTCAGCCCGTTCCAGCAACTTGCTGAGCAGCTTTATTACGGGTCTTGGGTTGCGGAGCGCACGGTCGCGCTGGAAGGCATGCTCGCCAGCAACCCCAGTGCGATCAACCCGGTGGTGCGTGGCATCGTTGAAAACGGCCACCAGTACAGCGCTTGCGATGCCTATAAAGCCGAATACCTGCGGGCCGAACTGAGCCGCCGCATCAACGACAGCCTCACCGGTTTCGATGCCTTGCTGGTGCCGACCTCGCCGACGATCCGTACCCTGGCGGAAATGGCCGTGGAGCCGGTGCTCTACAACTCGCAGTTTGGTTTCTACACCAACTTCACCAACCTGGCCGATCTCTCGGCGCTGGCCGTGCCCGCCGGGCTGCGCAGCGATGGCCTGCCGTGCGGCGTCACCCTCATTGCGCCTGCATGGCACGACACGGCCCTGGCGCATCTGGGCAAACGCTGGCAGGCCGGCCTCGATCTGCCGCTGGGCACCACCGGACGCCACCTGCCACACCAGGGACCCGAACGACAGGCTCCGGGCAGCGTGCGGGTAGCGGTGGTGGGTGCGCACCTCACCGGGATGCCGCTGAATTTCCAACTGACCCGCCGCAACGCTGTGCTGGTGGAGCAAACCCTGACGGCGGGCCACTACCGCTTGCATGCGCTGCCAGGCACGGTTCCGCCCAAGCCTGGGCTGGTCAAGGATGACTCGGGCAGCGCGATCATCGTCGAGCTGTGGGACATGCCCATCGCTCGCTTTGGCGAGTTCGTCGCGGAGATTCCCGCGCCGCTGGGCATCGGCAACCTGACCCTGGCGGACGGGCGCAGCGTGAAAGGGTTTATCTGCGAGCCCTGGGCCCTGGCCGGTGCTACCGACATCACAGAATTCGGCGGCTGGCGCGCCTACATGGCGAGCAGGAAATAGGCATGCAGCTCTCAACCATGAGAAAGCCCAGCGAGCGGCCGGACAGCCTGGCGGAACGGGTTTACCAGCAGTTGAAGGACGACATCTTCGACTTTCGTTTGTTGCCGGGTGACCGCTTCAGTGAGGGTGACGTGGCCGAGCGCATGCAGGCCAGCCGCACGCCGGTGCGCCAGGCGCTGTATCGGCTGGAGCGGGAAGGGTACCTGGAGGTGTTTTTCAGGAGTGGCTGGCAGGTGCGGCCGTTCGACTTCAACTATTTCGAAGAGCTTTACGACGTTCGGATCGTGCTGGAGTTAGCCGCCGTCAGCCGCTTGTGTGGCATGGCGGAGCAAGGCCTTGAAGGGCTTGAGGCGATTTGGCAGGTGGACGAAAGTGCCCGGCTGGATGACGCTCAGCTCGTTTCGGCGCTGGATGAGGCGTTTCACTGCGGGCTGGTGCAGGCCACGGGCAACGCAGAAATGGCGCGCATGCATTACGAGATTACCGAGAAAATCCGCATCATTCGGCGGCTGGATTTCACTCAGCAATCGCGAATTGCGGCGACGTATGAGGAGCACGGAAGAATCCTCGATGCGATCTTGCAACGGCAAAGCGACCAGGCGCAGCAACTGCTCAAGACCCACATTGAGGTGAGCAAGCAGGAAGTGCGCAAGATCACGTTGCACAGATTGGCGGTGGCGAGAGGATAAACCGCACCCCTGTGGCGAGGGAGCTTGCTCCCGCTGGGCTGCGCAGCAGCCCTAGTCCAGACACCTCTTTTCGGCAGATAAAATGGGGTGTCTGGTTTTGGGGGCGCTTCGCACCCCAGCGGGAGCAAGCTCCCTCGCCACAGGTTATTCGAGCGTGGCCAAGACTTGCTGCAATTGATTCACCACCGTCTCACTCGCCGCCAGCATCGGCGCCCGCAACTCACTGCCGATCAACCCTTCCATCGCCAGTGCCGCCTTCACCGGCGCCGGATTGGGCTCCACGAACATTGTGTGAATCAACGGCAGCAAACCGAAAAACGTCTTACGAGCCGCCATCAATTGGTTATCCCGAACCTGCCGATGCAGCGTCACAAAATCCTCGGTCCGCACATGCGCCGACGCGGCAATCGCACCGGTCGCTCCCAGGCACAGTGCGTTGAATATCTGCACATCCTCGCCACACAACACATCAACCTTCCCACTGGCCAACAACGCCAGGGTGTTGGCCAGGTTGCCGCCGCAATCCTTGATCGCGACGATCCGTTCATGGGCAACGATGTTCAGCAGCGTCGCCTGTTCGAAGGCAATGCCGGTGCGATAGGGAATGTCATACAGAATGATCGGCACACTGGAGGCATCGGCCACGGTGCGGAAGAACGCCTCAAGGCCCGCCTGGGACGGGCGTATGTAGCTCGGCGGCGGCACCAGCAAGCCGGCCACCGGGCGCTTCAGGATTTCGGCCTGGAACTGCAACAGCTCAATCTGGTTATACCCGGCCAGACCCATCACCACTTGCTGCGCCGGTACCAGTTCCAGTACTGCATCCAGCATCGCCAACTGCTCATGGCGGCTCAACGAGGCAGCTTCGCCGGTGGTGGTACAGACCATGATCCCGGCCACGCCTTTTTCCAGCAGATGGCAGACCAGGCGGCGCAAGCCAATGAAGTCGATGGCGCCGTTATGAAACGGTGTAACCACGGGAACCCAGATACCTTGAAACGATGACATGCGCTTTCTCCTGATGGTTGACCGATTTCGTCACCGTCAGAAGGGCAGAGGGAAGTAAGCAAGAGGAGGGGGCCTTCGCGCTCAATGTCCTGTCAGCTCATCTGACGGGACAGCGCGCCCCGGTCACATGAGCGACTGTTTCTTCGATTTGAGGGCGTGCGCAACGCAACCTTGCGCCTTGGCAATCAAGCCAATGACGGAAAAGTTGAAGGTCGTTGCAGACATTGAGGACACACCCTGAAGAAGACGCTCATCTTTATGGATTATTACAGGGTGTGTCAACTCGCAGCGATCAGGCGCGGTTCAACCAGTGGCGCACGAAACGCACCTGTTCCGCCGACAGTTCTGCGTCTTCCGGCGCGCCCATGAAACCGCCGTGGGGCATCGCTTCAAAAATATGCAGATCCACCGGCACCTCGGCCCGTCGCAGTGCGCGATGCAGGCGCACAGCGTTGGAGAGGAACAGGTCACGGGTGCCGCTTTGCACGAACGTCGGCGGGAAGCCCTTTGCGAAATCTCCGAACAATGGCGACAGGTACGGATGAGACAACTCCGCGCCGGCGGCGTACAGCAGATTGGTGCTCATCAGCGGGTTGGGCAGCACCACGTCGACGGTGCGGTTGACCTGGAAGCTGTCGCCCGATTCGGTCAGGTCCACTTCGGGTGACAGCAATACCAGCGCGGCCGGCAGCGGCAAGCCTTCGTCGCGGGCCCGCAGCACCGTGGCGGCGGCAAGGTTGCCACCGGCCGAGCGCCCGCCGATCACGATCTTGTCCGGGGTGTGGTGCGCCAGTACGTGCCGGTAGGTGGCCATGCAGTCATCGAGTGCCGCCGGGTACGGATAGTCAGGCGGCATGCGGTAGTCCACGCCGTAGCAGGTCATGCCATGCAGGTCGGCATGTCTGCCGGCGGCGAGGCGGGCATTTTCGCCGCCGCCGAACACCAGGGCGCCGCCGTGCAGGTCGATATAAGCGAACTCGGCGCCGTCGGCTGGGGTTGCCCGGTACACGGTGGCGCTTGCGACGGTGATCGTCTCGACGAGGGCGCGCAGGCTCGCCGCTTGCCCCACCTGTGACGCGGCGTAGTTTTGGGCGACGGCGGCTTGCATGCGACGCCAGCCATCGTGGTCATCGGCGGCGGGCATGGCGTACAGGCTGTTCAGCGGCACGCCCTCGTCATTCACCGAGCGACGCAGCATCGCCTGGGCCTCGGGGCTGATGGATTGCGGGACCGGGAGTGTTCGCGGGTCGATCCTTACACCGTTACTCATTATCTGCACCGTGGGGTTAAAGCGGGGGGCGTGCCAGGACGCGAACGCATTCTTGTCGGTAGCGGTACTACACTGCAAGTCCGAACCTCCACGCTGGAGAACACTCATGCTCAGCAAAAACACGGTGTGCCTTTGGTACGACGGCAGCGCACTGGACGCTGCCAACTTCTACGCCAAGACCTTCCCGGACAGTGCGGTGACCGCAGTCCATCACGCGCCCGGGGATTATCCGGCCGGCAAGCAGGGCGATGTGTTGACCGTGGAATTCACGGTCATGGGCATTCCTTGCCTTGGCCTGAACGGCGGCTCTGGCGTGCAGCACAACGAGGCGTTCTCGTTCCAGGTGGCCACCGACGATCAGGCGGAAACCGATCGCTTGTGGCACGCAATTGTCAGCCATGGCGGCCAGGAAAATGTCTGCGGCTGGTGTCAGGATAAATGGGGTGTGAGGTGGCAGATTACCCCGAGGGTGCTGAGCGCGGCGATCACCCATCCCGATCCGGCAGCGGCCAAGCGGGCGTTTGACGCGATGATGGGGATGACCAAGATCGATGTCGCGGGGATTGAGGCGGCGCTTAAAGGTTGAGCGGCTGAACGCGTCCGCCACGCTTGGATTCATACAGCGCCGCATCACTTTGTTCAATCAAGCCGACGCGGCCCAGCGCGACGGTGCGCTCGTTCGAGGTGTTGTTAAGCAGGATCACAAACTCGTCACCGCCCAACCTATTTCCCCGGCAACTCGTTGAATGGAATGATCGACCTGGGCGGTGTTGATCCATCCAGTGCCTTGCGCCAATAACCTACGTCATGCCACTGACCATGCTTGAATCCGACTTCGGGATACGTCCCGATATGCGTGAAGCCCAACGCTTCATGCAACCCCACACTCCCGGCGTTCGGCAGGGCGATCCCGGCATAGGCCGCGTGGTAGCCCTGGCGCACAAGCAGGGGCAATAACTGTTGGTATAACGCCCGGCCGATTCCGTTGCGATGTGCCGCAGGATCGATATACACCGTGACATCCACCGACCAGCTATACGCTTCCCGGGCGCGATGCGGGCTGGCATAGGCGTAGCCCACGACCTGACCGTCGCGCTCGGCTACCAGGTAGGGATAAAGATCCAGCGTGGTAGTGATCCGCTGGGCCATCTCTTCGATGCTCGGAGCTTCCTGCTCGAAAGAGATCGCCGTGCGTTCAACCATGGGTGCATAAATCGCCTGGATGGCGGGTGCATCTGCTACGACTGCCACCCTTACATTGACGGTGAAACTCATCCTTTATCCTCTTTTTCAGGCTCTGCGTGCCATCAGCAACACCGTCGCGGCGGCCGACAACAACCCCGCACAGCAGCGGTTGAAAATCCGCTTGCCCCGAGCCTGCGAAAACCAGCGGCGCATATGCAAACCCATATAGGCGTAGGCGCTGATGGCGATCCATTCCAGGGCCAGGAACATCACACCCAGCAGGGCGAATTGCGGTGTGATCGGCTGTGCCGGGTCGACGAATTGCGGTAGGAAGGCGGTAAAAATCAGGATTGCCTTGGGATTGCCGGCGGCCACCAGGAACTCCTGTCTTGCCAATGCCCACAAACCGGCCTTGGGCGCTGTCGACTCAGCCTCCGCTTGCGGGTTGGCCCGCCACAGTTGATACGCCAGATAAAACAGATACGCGGCGCCCAGGATCTTGATCCCGTAGAACAGCAATTCTGAAGTTTGCAACACCACCGCCAGCCCGGCGGACGCGAGGGCGATCATCCCGGCGAAGGCCAGCAAGCGCCCGACGCCCGCCAGGCACGAAGTACGGTAGCCGTAGCGGGTGGAGTTGCTCACGGACAGCAGGTTGTTCGGGCCGGGCGCCATGTTCAGGGCGAAGCAGGCCGGGAGGAAGAGGGTTAGGGTGGCGAGGTCCATGAGGGCTCCGGCGGGCGTTGGCAGGTAAGGCCACGAGGATAAGGGATGTGAGGCGGTTGAACAATTTGCGCTAATGGGTAGAACCGATGGCGCTCTGCCCATGTCTGTGAGTCGCGGATAAATAGGCCGTTACCCGTGACGCTCATTCGTTAATATGCCCGGCATGCCAATCGGGTAAAGGAAGTTGGCGTGAAGCACGAAGTGCTTTTCCCGGGAATTTAAAAATAGAGTAGGCAGGGAATGGAATATCCTTCATTTGAAAACAAATCAAAGAAAAGAACCTTGTTGTTGGTGGTGTGTCTGGTATTTGGAGCATGGATTGCTTATATGCTCTGGGCCGCTCGTATTGGAATGCGAACGGTTTTAATGCCATCGATTCCCGAGTGGACGACCTATATAGTCGTTGGTTGTCTGGTTGGACTCTTTTTTGCTGCAAGGGCCACCTACTATCGTCCGGCTGTAAGAAACCCGAACCGTGTTGGAGAATCTTTTTTTGGTGGTTTTTGCCTGGGTCTGATTTTGTCCTTACACAGTTATGACGTCGTTACGTACCTGTTGCCCGGCGACATTGTTCAGTATGCGTCACCTTACGAGCTGGATACTCCGGGGCCCTACGTTGGAAAGTTCAGTCGTTGTGAGGCGGGTCTGCGGATTAAGGATTTAAAGACTGAGCGCTGGGTTGAGCTTTGTACCACTCAGTCGGAACTCAACGATCAAAGAAAGAAAGGCATGAATGCAGTGTGGGTGACTGCTCATTCAAACAAGATAGGTTCTTATATTGAGGCGTATGAATTTATTTATAAATAAATCATGTCGTCGTTTTACCCACCCTCGTTCATAAACCAACGGCTCATTGTGAGCCGGGAGGGATAGGTTTCGGTTTGCCATCAGTCACTTGTGACCGGAAGCTGGTTGCAAGGTACCGGTGAATAACTGGCTTAGCTTAGTTGCCTTGCATATCGGGCGACCTGTTCAGGAAACAGCTCACCATAAGGGGGGTGGGAAATGCCAAGAACGTTAACCTCAATTAAGTCAGGTAGAAGCGCTTCCGAGTAATCCAGGATACTAACGCCTGCACACTGAATGACTTGGCCCGTTTCGGTTTGAACCGAAAGCCCCAGAGCCGACTGATCACGGTGGTTCGTACGGCACTCGTTTTGGATCAATCGGTATCCATCGACTGGCTCGAATCTGCCGAATGCGACACCCATAGGAGGGTCGCCCTCATCGAGTGCCGAGTACCCGGCTAGAACCGTCCCGCTGTAAATTGAAAATCGCGGCAAGTGATTACCCATTCAGTTAAGGCTTGTAACGGCGCATCCGCGCTCCGTAGTCGATTAGTTTCCTGGGTGAATCCATATCGGCAATTAAAGCCTAATTCTGCAGGTTCAACAGGTGGGTGGCACAAGGCCGCATCTTGCCATAAACCTGCTGCGTTGCATTATGCAATCTTGCGCACTGTTGAAAGCCTCAGATGCATAGATCCGCCCCTTACCTTCAAAGAGCCGCATAGACAAGGGATGAAAGCAGGCCGGGACGGGGATCAATCATCGAATGGCTGCCCGAGGTGGTGGTGACAAAGCCAAAGCTCACTTGCCTTTCGGGATCGGCGAAACTGATCGGGCCGCCAAGCCCGATATGGCCGAAGGTGTTTGGGCCCATCGCATGGGAAGCCGTCGGGTCTCGTTGCTGCTCCAGCATGCAACCCAATCCATAACGCATGGGGCGCATCCATACCCGATCCATGCCGTGACTGTGCTCTCGAGTGAACTCACTAAGCAGTTCGGGACCGATAAAGTTTCCCGCCATCAGTGCGCTGTAGAAACCGGCCAAGCCGTGAGCCGAACCGTGTCCACACACGGCGGGTTGCCGGTAGGCCCACCAGCGCGGGTCACTGGTTCGTCTTGGCACCATTCCGGGATTGGTGAAGGCGAGTGTCGCGATATGTGACGGCTCGTTTTTCACCACGGTTCGCAATGCCTGCGAGTAAGGATCACCGACCCGTCCCGTGGCACTGTCGAAACGCGCGATACGATGAAAGTGTTCTGCGTCCACGCCAAGGTGCACGTCCAACTCATGGGGATCCAGAATCTCTTCGTGGATAAACACACAAGGATCTCGCCCGTCCACCCGACGAATCAATTCACCGAGAATCCAGCCAAACGTGGTGGTGCCGTACCCCAGGTCTGTTCCCGCTTCCCACCAAAGCGGCTCGGCTTCCAGGACCCGCAGCATATGTTCCCAGTCATACATCATGGGGTTATGGTCGGGTGCTCGCAGCGCCGGCAGGCCTGCGGTGTGGTTCATCACTTGGCGCAAGGTGACCCGTGCTTTCCCGCTCTGGGCGAATTCAGGCCAGTAACGGGCCACGGGCGCATCCAGCTCCAATTTGCCGTCCTCGACCAACATCAGGACGGCCACCGCGACATAGGGTTTTATAACGCAAAAGGTATTGGCCAGCGTATCGCGGGTCCAGGGCTTCGTGCCTGCCAGATCCGCCATGCCCGCCCAGAGGTCGACAACTGTCTCTGCGCCTACCTGCACGCATAGGCCGGCCCCACGTTCCTGCGGATCATCAAACATGTCCTCGAAGGCCTGCTTGACCGCTTCAAACGGCTTCGCACACATCCCTTGCGCTTTCATACCTCAATGTCCTCTATTTGAAGTGCGGCCCTTGATACTTGCCGAACACCGATAATGGTCGTGGGGGACTTCACCCACGAGACCGAGTTTGGGAGTGCTCCATGGAGAAGCGGTTCGCTCGCTTGTAGGTGCCGAAGTCATTGAACCTGACACCGGCCTGGGCCATGACTTTATGAGCATACGGTGCCGTCATCTGGCGCAGATAAAACGGGTCTCTCACCACGAAGTGATGGATGCTGTGGGTGCTGCCAAAGTTAAAACAGAACAACTGGAACGGCCACAGCCACCAAGGGTTCATCACTTGGGTTTGTTGTAATGCGTTACGCGGGGCAACATCGCCGTAGTAGTGCATATTTGAGCTTATAAAGAATAGGCAGAACTGCCGTATCATATTGGGCGCTATAAGAATAACTACTGCGCTATTGATGATGCCCATTAATTCCAGCGTCGTGGCAGAGCTGTGAACCTCCATCCCAATCATTGACCCAAACCAGACATACAGGTGGTAGCCGAGGAACACATACCAGCACCCCCAATACAGAAGCCCGAATGGTGTATTGAGCCGAATAATCTTGCCTAACAATTTTACCTTTTGCCCCCATCCCGGGGCAAAAACCGCATTTAGAAAACCAAATACAAATCCGTCCACCAGTTTTAATAATCGCAGTATTCCCCAAGGGCTGCCGCTCGTGGTGATCCAGGCCTCGACATCCGAACCAGTTCCGGACTCCTTATGGTGATGAAAGTGCAGATTGCGCCTTAGCCACGGACTGGGCATTCCCGGCCGAGCCAGCCAGCAGAAGAGCATCATGGCATTATGGGCAAGCGGCTGCTTTCTAAAATAAAGGCGATGAATCAGGTCATGTTCGATTTCATGAATGAACGAAGTCAGCAGCGCATTGACCAAAATACACGTCCATGCGGGGATAAAACCCTTTATATAGAGCCCTCCCGTAATGACCATCCCTAGCAGGGAAAACGCCATGACACTCGCGCCCAGAGCATCCTGGTGCTGCAGGATCGGATAACGCTTTCGCAGGTAGTTCCCATGATCCGTAATACTCCGAGTTACCTTGTCAATCTTTTGCTGATCGGTAGTTGGGTGATCAATTTCGATGGTGTTTTCCATGACCTTCATCCATTCATCCTCTGATTGCATCGATAAATACCAGCGCGTCAAGTCGGTCAAGTCAATTGTTGAGGCTATAAAACAGTAGTTGCTCATATGGGTTGCTTGAATTGCGCGGGTCATTCAAGAAATACGAAATCGACTTTTTTGCGAAAAGCTTGTTAGAATTCCATGCTTCAAAATGATAGGGCAAGTTCAACTCTTTGCAACTGTGTATTTTGGGTGGGTTCAATGTTACAAGTGTTGGTGTAAGGAATTGATGATTTAGTTACAGTTTGTACAGGTATAAAATGACGCTGTACAAGTATTGCCAAGGAGGCACCATGAGATTGCATCGCATCAAATATTTCCGGCGCGCTCTACAAGAGCCCGAGATCGCCGTAGAGAAAATAACAAGCGATGATGTATTTGATGCCGTGTTTTGCGATGAGCCGGCAGACAATGCCGCGAATCCTGCAGGCCTGGAGAGGCTACTCCGCCACCTGCAGTGCGGGGATACCGTGGTGGTGGACAGCATGGCAGCGCTCACCTCCAACACGGACCAGTTGTGCACCATCATTCGCCGGTTGATTGAAAAGCAGGTCACGCTGGAGTGTTTGAACGAAAACCTGGTGTTCCGGCATGACTGTCTTGAAGTCGTGGAGTCCATCATTGCGGTAATGGAGCTGATTGCAGAGTTCGAGCGCGCTGCGATGAGGGAAAGACAGGCGGCGGGAATTGCCAGCGCAAAGCATCGTGGGACTTATAGAGGTCGCAAGAAGAAACTGTCTGACAATCAGGTTGTAAACTTAATTGACCGGGCCAGTGCAGGAGAAAGTAAATCCAAGTTGGCGCGTGATTTTGAAATCAGTCGGCAGACGCTCTATCGGTACTTGAGATCTGGATAGGGGCTTCTTCAGGTCGCACGCGGGAGCGGGTGCCAACAAGCCCCTACCGTTGAAAAAACCTTTCAGGACGGCATGGCCCGAAAGCGGCGGAGGTCTTGCCATCAGTGATTTCTTCACTGGCAAGACGTCCCACTATTGCGGCCAACGCAACCCCAGGGTGCATCACACATATGTACACGCCCTCGACGTTGGGTAGATAACCGATGATGGGGATGTTGTCTGCGGGGATGGGCCTGAGGCCGATACACGCCAACTCCGGCTCAATCGAATCAACGCCATGGAACTCGTGCCGAATGGTGTTGGCCGTGCGTAGCGCGATCGCCATCGGCTGGTTTTCCACGGCATCGCCCAGGTAATCCTCTGCCGCCAGCAACGTACCGTCGGCCGCTTGCCTGACTTCCATTTCCGGGCTGGAGATAAGTGTCTGCACCAGGTTGGATTGCGCGGTGTAGCGGATGAAAATGGACGGCGAGGCGTGTATGGGAAGGGTCGCCCCAAGCATGTCTGCCAGCGTCGAGATGCCTGTCCCGGCGGCCATTACCACAACGTCGGCATCGATGATGCCCTTGGCGGTTTCGACGCCCGTCACCCGGCCATTCGCGGTTTTGAAGCCGAGAACCCGGGTCTGTGTGTGTACCTTCGCGCCCAGCTCCTGGGCGCCAGCGACCAACGTATGGGTGACGTGCACCGCATCCAGGGCGCCTTCTTCGGCCACATACAGGGCATGTTCAGGAGGGTTTTTCAGGTTTGGCTCAAGGTCGAGAATCTGCGAGCGCGACAACCGGTGCGCCGAAGGCTGCTGCAACGCCCTTGAGTTCGCGCCGTAAGACAGGGCGCCTGTCCAACGAATGTTCAGGCCCGGCAGCTGGGTTTCAAGACGGTGATAGTCGTTGATGGCCTCGCCACGCAGGGCGGCGATCGGGTCCGGCCCTCGGTGTGAAGTGGTGATCCAGGCAAACGAAGTGGCCGTCACGCCGGAGGCGACTTCTGCAGCCTCGAGCAGGGTCACGCTCGCGCTTTTGACGGCAAGGTGATACGCCAGGGAAGCGCCGACGATGCCTGCGCCAATGACCACGACGCGCTTTTCTCTGTGCTCCTTCATATCCCGCTCCATCTATTCAAGGCCGCCTTCAGCCGCTGCGGGCAAGCGGTCGAGCTTATCGCTAAAGCCGACGGGAATTGTGCAGGTTTTGCATGACCGGTTAAAGCCATTTGCGGTAGGTTGACCACCCAGGGAACGGACCCTGTCGACCAAGGAAGCGCCTTCATATGCCAACCGCCTTTTCCCAAATCAGCGAACGCCTGAACAATCGCCGATTTATCGTAGCGGGCAACACCCACGGGCTGTCCGGTACGGGCACCGTGTTTGAATATCACGTCGATGAAGACGCCATCTGGGGCACTTACCAGGGCGGCCGGATTCGCATGGGCAATCAAGTCGGGCGCGCTACAGGCCCCGATACCATCGAGTTGCTGTATCAGTGCCTGACTACCGAGGGCGAGATTCTTGCCGGCTGGTCAAGGGGCACCGTAGGCGTTGATGACGCCGGGCATACCACTCTGACCTTCGTGTGGGGTTGGCTGTCGGGCGCGGAGGGCGGCGGGGAGTCCAGCTACGTCGAGCTTGTTGCACAGTCGTGACGGATTACGACCGCAGGGCCCCGGAAAAATCGGCGCCCGCTATTGTTTTGCCCTGATCATCAAATCCAGGTTCTGCACAGCAGCACCCGCAGCGCCCTTGCCAAGGTTGTCGAATACCGCCGCCAGCAGGACCTGGCCCGTCTCGTGGTTTTCACACACGATCAGGCGCACATCATCCGTGCCGTTCAGCGCTTGAGGGTCAAGGTAGGTCAGCTCCTTGGCGGCCTGCATCGACAGCACCTGGACATGATTCGTATCGCGGTAGTGCTGAGTCAAACAGTCATGCAACCGCGAGCCATCCACACCCGGCGCCAATAACCGACGTTGCAGCGGGATGGTCAATACGATGCCCTGGCGAAACGCCCCGTAGGCCGGCACAAAGGTCGGCCGCTCGGTCAGCCCGCTTTGCAGCTGAATCTCCGGCACATGCTTGTGTGCCAGCCCAAGCCCATACACCAGGAAGGCGGGCGCTTGTGAGGCGTCGGCGCCCTCATGTTCCTGCACCCCGGCGCGGCCCTTGCCGGAATAGCCCGACACGGCATGAATGGTCGTTGGGTAATCCTTGGGCAGCAACCCGGCCTCAAGCAAGGGGCGCAACAGTCCAATCGCTCCGGTGGGGTAGCAACCGGGGTTGCTGACCCGCTGCGCCGTGGCAATGCGTTGCGCCTGTTGCGGGCTCATCTCGGCGAAACCGTAGGTCCAGTCAGGATGAGTACGGTGGGCTGAACTCGCGTCGATCACCCGCACAGCCGGGTTCCGGATGCTGGCGACGGCATCGCGTGCGGCGTCGTCGGGCAAGCAGAGAATCGCGATGTCGCAAGCGTTGATCATCTCGGCGCGCTGCTGCGGGTCCTTGCGGTGTTCCGGGCTCAGGGTGATCAGCTGCAGATCGATGCGGTCGCGCAGGCGTTGATGGATCTGCAGCCCGGTGGTGCCTTGGTCGCCGTCGATAAATACAAGAGGATTTGCCATGGGATGCACTCGGAGAGGAAATCAGGTGTTCCAATCTTCGGCGAGTCGCTAGGATAGGAAAAGTTGAATTTCCAAACGATGAAGTTCAGGTTTTCTGAATAAGGATTGACCCATGCGCGAAATCAGCCTGGACCGCCTGCGCACGTTGGTGGCGATTGCCGACCTCGGCTCATTTGCCGAGGCGGCCCGCATGCTCAACCTGGCGCCACCCACCGTCAGCCTGCACATTGCTGATCTTGAGTCGCGAGTGGGCGGCAAGCTGTTATCGCGTACCCGTGGACGGGTTCAGCCCTCGGCGATTGGCGAAACCCTGGTGGAACGCGCGCGCCGGTTGTTGGCGGATGCGGAACAGGCGCTGGAGGACGTGGAGCGTCAGGTGCTGGGCCTGGCCGGTCGCGTGCGGCTGGGTGCATCCACCGGGGCCATCGCACAGTTGCTGCCGCAAGCCCTCGAGACTTTGAGCCAACACCACGCAGCCATTGATGTGCAGGTCGCAGTACTCACCTCGCAGGACACGCTGAAGAAACTTGCCGAAGGCACACTCGAAATTGGCCTGGTGGCGTTGCCGCAAGCGCCAGTGAAGGGTTTGCGGATCGAGCCCTGGCGGCGTGATCCGGTCATGGCTTTTTTGCCGGCGCGCCGGGAGTGCCCGGAGGTGGTGACACCTGCGTGGCTGGCCGCCCAGCCCTTGATTCTGAATGACACCACCACCCGGCTTTCACGCCTCACGTCGGAGTGGTTCGCCAGTGACGGGCATCAGCCCACGCCGCGTATTCAACTCAACTATAACGACGCGATCAAAAGCCTGGTGGCTGCCGGTTATGGCGCTACGTTGTTGCCCCATGAGGCGTCCACGCCATTGCCCGACAGCCGGATCGTGATGCGTCCAATCCAGCCCTTGTTGTGGCGCCAACTGGGGATTGCCCACCGCGCCGGGGACATCGAGCGGCCAACGCAACATGTGCTGGATGTGTTGTGGGGGTTGAGTGCGGGGTAGCCGCCTTTAAGTTGTGTGTTCAGGGCGGGACGGGTAGCCTTGCGCCCCGATGTAACTAGCCATTTCAAGGAAGGAAGCGCGCGTGAAGATTTTTCGAGGAGTGACCGGGTTGGCGGGATTAGGCCTGTTGCTCGGTTGCAGCGTTGCCGAGGCTAAAGACGGTGTCTCCTTTGGCGACGATCCGCTTGGGTGGTCATGCCTGAAGTTCTCCACCTTCACCTTGCTGACTTCGGAACTGACCACACGTCCAGGTAGTTTTTTTTCAGCCAAGAATGACGCATTGGCGTTTGTAGGGTCCGAGGGCAAGATCCGGGGTGCGTATTTTGAGCAGGCGTTGCGGGATTTTCGCGGTGCTGGCGGTAACGCGGATGTCAGCGATGCGCAGTTTGCCGAGGCGGTGGCGATCATTGAGTAAACACGTTTCAACCCTGAACCTGACCTGCTCATGGAGAGCTTATGCCATTTCGTAACGTCCTCGTTTTTACCCATCTCGCCGTAGCGCTGTTGCTTTCAGGCTGTGCAAACCCTCAGGTCGCTGTCGCACCGGCGGCGCCCTTTGATCTTGAACCCCTGGGCCAGCCGATGGCGCAGACCAGCGTCCGTACTGCGCTGATCGACCAGATCATCGTCAAGGACCCAGTGGTGATCTCAGCGCAAAAGCCGGTTCTCGCGCCCTCTGATAACGAGGCGCGCATCGCCAAACTACGCAAAGCAGACGGCGGCGCACTGCCTGACGGTTACTGGGCACTCTATAAGCAAAACCTTGAAGCGATGCAGTACGACCTCAATCACCAGCATGACGCCGCCCGTGTGCAGTACGAGCAGACTTATCGTGATGAGTTGGGCCGAGTCGACGACAGCACGCTGCAAGTCATGGCCACGGCGCCCAAGACGCTGGATGAGCAGACGCGGCGTCAGTGGAACGCCCGCATGGCCGATAGACTGTCGCAGTACATAAAGACCAGTGAGCAATCGTTGCGCGCCGCTGCCGATACGCATATCAATCGTATGGCCTTGATGGACCGACAATACAACGTGTGCGCACGTAACCCGGAGTGCTGGGATGCGCCGGTTAAGAAGTAATGCGTTGTCCTTGACCATGACGCGCTGAATCATACGATTGGGCTATGAGTGCCTTAGTGACTCAGGAATTTACACCGGTCTGAATCTCCTTGAGATTGGCGGCTTTGGGCCGCCAATCCGCTTAGCGCGGTCGTTTTTTTCAAGGAGTCAGCCATATGCCCCTACCCGAACCGTTCACCCATGCACAGCTCCCCATGACGGTCGACGGTGTGCCGTTGAACATCGCAACGATCCACCGCGCGGGCGGCCTGGCGCCAATCGTGTTCCTGCATGGCTTTGGCTCCACCAAGGAAGACTACGCCGACATCGTCCAGCAACCTGCATTCGATGGTCACCCGTTTGTGGCCTACGACGCGCCCGGTTGCGGTGAAAGCCAGTGCAGCGACCTGTCGAAGATCTCAATCCCGTTCCTGCTGCAAACCGCCAAGCAAGTGCTTGACCACTTCAACATCGAGCGCTTCCATCTGGTAGGCCACTCCATGGGCGGGCTCACCGCTCTGATGCTGGCGCACCAGTTCCCGGGCAGGGTGCTGAGCTTTGTCGATATCGAAGGCAATATCGCTCCGGAAGACTGCTTCCTCAGCCGGCAGATCGTCGACTACCCGGCAGATGATCCCGAGGCGTTCTTCAGCGCTTTTATCGAGCGCACTCGCCAGGCACCGGCCTACGCCAGCGCGCTGTACTCGGCGAGCCTGAGGCACAAGGTGCGCGCCGGTGCGGTGCGGGGGATTTTCCAGTCCATGGTCGAGCTTTCCGATAACGCCGACCTGATGGGCAAGTTTCTCGGCCTGGAATGCCCGCGCCTGTTCATGTACGGCGAGCAGAATGCACACCTGTCGTACCTGGCGCATATCCAGGCGCAGGGCGTGCGGCTGGCACCGATTGCCCAGTGCGGGCACTTCCCGATGTACTCCAACCCGATCGCGATGTGGCAGCAGATTGCGGACTTTCAGCACAGCTGATCTCAACCACCAGCGATCAGACAAGCCCGAAAGCACAAGACTTACGCCTCGAAACCCGGATAATGGCGGCCATATTTTGCTCGCTATTCTGGTAAACCCGCATGGAAATCAAGGTCAACTTTCTCGACAACCTTCGACTTGAAGCCAAGTTCGACGACTTCACCGTGGTGGCCGACCAGCCTATTCGCTACAAGGGCGATGGCTCGGCCCCGGGTCCGTTCGATTACTTCCTGGCTTCGTCGGCGTTGTGTGCGGCTTACTTTGTGAAGTTGTACTGCGAAACCCGCAACATCCCCACTGACAACATTCGCCTGTCCCAGAACAACATTGTCGATCCGGAAAACCGCTACAACCAGATCTTCAAGATCCAGGTCGAGTTGCCGGCGGACATCTCCGACAAAGACCGCCAGGGCATCCTGCGCTCCATCGACCGCTGCACTGTGAAAAAAGTGGTGCAGGCCGGGCCGGAGTTTGTGATCGAAGAAGTGGAAAACCTGGATGCCGATGCCCAGGCATTGCTGATGCCGAGCGCGGCGTCGGATGCAGGCACCTACATCGCGGGCAAGGACCTGCCGCTGGAAACAACCATTGCCAACATGTCGGCCATCCTGGCGGGCCTGGGCATGAAGATTGAAATCGCGTCGTGGCGCAATATCGTGCCCAACGTGTGGTCGCTGCATATTCGCGATGCGCACTCGCCGATGTGCTTTACCAACGGCAAGGGCGCGACCAAGGAAGGCGCGCTGGCGTCGGCGTTGGGCGAGTTTATTGAGCGGCTGAACTGCAACTTCTTCTATAACGACCAGTTCTGGGGTGAAGACATCGCCAACGCGGCGTTTGTGCATTACCCGGACGAGCGCTGGTTCAACCCCGGCCGTAAAGACGAACTGCCGCCGGAAATCCTCGACGCGCACTGCCTGCATATCTACAACCGCGACGGCGAGCTGCGTGGCTCGCACTTGTACGACACCAACTCCGGCAACGAAGAGCGCGGCATTGTTTCGCTGCCGTTCGTGCGCCAGTCCGATGGTGAGGTGGTGTATTTCCCGTCCAACCTGATCGAGAACCTGTACCTCAGCAACGGCATGAGTGCCGGTAACACCCTGGCTGAAGCGCAGGTGCAGTGCCTGTCGGAAATCTTCGAGCGCGCGGTAAAACGCGAAATCATCGAAGGCGAATTCGCGCTGCCGGATGTGCCGCAGGAAGTGCTGGCGAAATTCCCGGGCATCCTCGCCGGTATTCAGGGCCTGGAAGCCCAAGGCTTTCCGGTACTGGTGAAGGATGCGTCCCTGGGCGGCGAATTTCCGGTGATGTGCGTGACGTTGATGAACCCGCGCACCGGCGGTGTATTCGCCTCGTTCGGCGCGCACCCGAGCCTGGAAGTGGCGCTGGAACGCAGCCTGACGGAACTGCTGCAAGGCCGCAGCTTCGAAGGCCTGAACGACTTGCCGCAGCCGACGTTTGAAGGCCACGCAGTGACCGAGCCGAACAACTTTGTCGAGCACTTCATCGACTCCAGCGGCGTGGTGTCGTGGCGCTTCTTCAGCTCCAAGTCGGATTACGAGTTCGTCGAATGGGACTTCTCCGGCCAGGGTGAAAACTCCAACGCCGAAGAGGCCGCAACCTTGTTCGGTATCCTCGAAGGCATGGGCAAGGAAGTCTACATGGCGGTGTACGAGCACATCGGCGCGACCGCCTGCCGCATCCTGGTGCCGGATTATTCGGAGATCTATCCGATCGACGATCTGATCTGGGACAACACCAACAAGGCGCTGTTTTTCCGCGAAGACATCTTGAACCTGCATCGCCTCGACGAAGCCGAATTGAAGGGCCTGGTTGAGCGTCTGGTGGAAAGTGAGCTGGACGATTACACCGACATCACCTCCTTGATCGGCATCGAATTCGATGACAACACGGCGTGGGGTCAACTGACCATTCTGGAACTGAAGCTGCTGATTTACCTGGCCTTGCAGCAGTTCGAGGAAGCGAAAGAACTGGTGGAGATGTTCCAGCAGTACAACGACAACACCGTCGAGCGTGGCTTGTTCTACCAAGCTGTGAATGCAGTGTTGGAGATGGAGCTGGACGAAGATCTGGAACTGGCGGATTACGAAGTGAATTTCCGCCGGATGTTTGGCAACGAGCGGATGGATGCGGCGATTGGTTCGGTGAACGGTAGCGTGCGGTTCTATGGTTTGACGCCGACGAGCATGAAGCTGGAAGGGCTGGATCGGCATCTGCGGTTGGTCGACAGCTACAAGAAGCTGCACGCGGCGCGGGCTAATACCGCCAATTAAAAGCTAACACCGTACCTGTGGTGAGAGGGCTTGTTGTGGCGAGGGGGCTTGTCCCCCGTTGGACTGCGTAGCAGTCCTTTTTTTGGGGCCGCTGCGCAGCCCAGCCGGGGACAAGCCCCCCTCGCCACACGCTGACCTCAGCGCTTGCTGAACGCCAGCCGGACTGCGAACAGCACAAAAATCATGCCGGTGGTGCGGTCCATCCACTTGATCACCTTTTCGCGCCGCAGCACGCCGGCGAGTGGCTGCGTGGCGCCGATCAGTATCAGTGCCCAGATCAGGCTGATCACCACATGGATGCTCACCAGGCCGAACGTCCAGGCCACCAGGGAATGCCCCTGGGGAATGAACTGCGGCAGGAAAGACACGTAGAAAATCCCGATCTTGGGGTTGAGCACGTTGCCCATCATGCCCTTCAAGAACCAGTTGGCACCGGGTTTTCCGTCGGCCTCGACGGGCGCCAGCGAGCTGCGCGGACGCATCAGCATGTTCAGGCCCAGCCAGGCCAGGTAAGCGGCGCCGCAATACTTCAAGACGTTGAAGGCCACCTCGGACACGGCAATCAGCGCCCCCAGCCCAAAGGCCACCGCTGCACCCCACAACAAACAACCGGCGTTGATGCCTAGGGTGGCGCGCAGCGCTTGCTGCTTGCCCTCGACGGTTGCGGTGCGCAGCACCAGGGCCGTGTCCAGCCCTGGGGTCAGCGTCAGCAGTGTGGCGGCGAAGGTAAAGGCCAGCAGGTTATCGGTGATGGGCATGGATAGTTACCTGAAATTAGAAGCTCTCGAGACGGGTGTTGATACCCGCTACACGCGCCAACTCAATGATTGCCTCAACCTGTTCAGCATCGATGATAAAGCCCTGGAAATCGTCATCTCCCGAGTCCAGATGAACGTAACGCTTGCCGAACCGAGCCAGCCATTGGTCGAAACGGCCCAGCACCTCAGCCATTGATGACTTGCCGTCATGCACGTAGACGTAAGGTTCTTGCACGCCGCTGGCGCTTGCCAGGTAGGGCGCGAGGTATTCAAAGCTGTCATACCCGCGCCAATCGACGGCCAGCAGCGTCAGGTAATCGAGTTTCTGTCCGCGGGTATCTGCAAGCAAACCCAACGACAGTGCCGTGGTTGCGTCTTGCCGGACGGAGAACTGACGCAGCACTCGCCTGACCAGCCTGGCGCTTTCCTCTTCCGGCGCACGGGCCAGCAGCGTTTGGGTCAGTGTTTTAAGCGCCTGCTTCTGCTGCGGGAATTCGGGAGGGCGCATCTCTCGCATGATTGCGGCATGGCTGGCGTTGGTTTCCTCGGGCGGCGGCATGGTAAAGCGCCCACCAAACAGACGATCAAAAATGCCCATGCTGCGCTCCCTGGATACGTGGCTTTCCTCATCAGTGAGGCAGGTTACTGTCATGGACGCAGGGCTGTCGATACTGTGCAAGAATATGGCGCTTAGCCACTTAGGGAACTCAAGGATGAAAACGCTGTGTGCTGCGCTGTTGTTGACGGTTGTAACCGGTCTGGCCCAGGCCAATGAGGTTCGGATCGGTTTCCAGGAAATAGTGATTCCCGACCCGGAGCACGGCAGGCCGTTGCAGGTGGCGGTGTGGTACCCGACCCATGCTTCCGGCACACCAGAACTGATTGCTGACAATCCGGTGTTTGTCGGCGCACCCGCCTTGAAGGACGCCGCGCCGGCTGCCGGCGAGCACCCGCTGGTGGTGATCTCCCACGGCATCTTTGGCAACTGGATCAACCAATCGTGGCTCGCCAGTGCGTTAGCCGGGCAGGGTTACATCGTCGCCTCGCCCAACCACCCCGGCACCACCAGCAAGGACCGCACCCAGCCTGCCGCCTCCGAGCTATGGAAACGTCCCCTGGATATCCATCGGGTGATTGATGCCGTGATCGCCCAGCCCAAGCGTTTTGGCGCGGTGGCCGACCACAGGATCGCGGTAGTGGGGCATTCCCTCGGTGGCTGGACCGCGATGGAAGTTGGCGGCGCACGCTTCGACCCGCAGCGCTTTACCGAGGATTGCAAAGTGCATCCCGAGATCGCCCCTTGCAAAGCGTACGACCTGATCGAGGTGGGTCGCACGGAGCAGGCCAAACAGCGCCTGGCCGAGGACTTGAGCGACAAGCGCGTGGCCGCCATCATCTCCCTGGACCTGGGCTTCGCCCGCGGCTTCAGCGACGAAAGCCTGACGGCGTTGCACCGGCCCACACTGGTAATTGCGGCGGGTACGCCGTCCCCGGAATTGCCAGCAGCGCTGGAGTCGGCCGACTTGGCCAAACGCCTGCCGCAGAAGACTTCGCGCTACGTGGAAATCAGCGACGCCACGCACTTCAGCTTCCTGCCCCTGTGCAAGCCGGGCGCGGTGGAGCGAATTGAACAGAGCGACCCCGGCGAAGGCTTCATCTGCCTGGATGCCAAGGGCGCCCGTCCCAAGCCGCAGATTCAGCAACAGATACTCAGCTTGATCAGCGAGTTCCTGCAGCAATCCCTGCGCTAGCCGTCACATATCTTCGGAAAACACACAACCTGTGGCGAGGGGGCTTGTCCCCCGTTGGGCTGCGCAGCAGCCCCGGCAATCCGTCAAAAAACCACTAACCCCGTGGCGAGGGAGCTTGCTGCCGCAGGGGTGCGAAGCGCCCCCAAAAACAGGACTGCTACGCAGCCCAACGGGGGACAAGCCCCCTCGCCACCGTCTAGCTAGCCGAGTCGTGGGATAGAAAACAAAAGCTGATTTCCCACTGGATCACTTTCCCACCCGCCCAGGAATCGCCACCCGACTCGTCGCCTTGACCTCCCTTAACGCCAAACTCGACTGAATCGACGCAATCCCCAACTGTCGCCGCAACACGCTCTCCACAAAATCGCTGTACGCATCCAGATCCTCCGCCAACACCTGCAACAGATAATCCGCATCCCCGGTGATCTTGTGGCACGCCTGCACCTGCGGCAGTTCCTTGATCACTGCTTCAAAATCTTCCGGCGTATGGTCGGAATGCACCGCAAACCGCACGTGCACAAACGCCATGATTTCCAGGCCCAACATCTTCCGATCGAGGTTGGCCTGGTAGTCCTTGATCACGCCTTCTTCTTCCAGCCGCTTACGCCGTCGCCAGCACGGCGTGAGGCTCAGTGACAGGCGCTCGCTGAGTTCGGCGTTGGAAATGCTCGCGTCTTCCTGCAGCAAAGCGAGGATGGCGAGATCGGTGTCGTCAAGTGCGACCTGTTTGGTTTTATTTTTCTTCATTGCGGCTCGTTGGGGTAAAAATGCCCGATTACGCTAGCATCGGCGCACGTAAAAGCAAAGAAAGCCCACCAAAGCCAGAACAAAATAATCACCTGTCTTTCACGGGTGGATGTCTTTCATGTTGACTGTTTTTAGTGATTCTCATCGTTTGCACCATGGCACCGAACTCAAGGATGGCGTGCTCAAGCCGTCCTTCGAACAACCCAGCCGGGCCGACACCGTGCGTGACCGGGTCAAGCATGTGGGCCTGGGGGATATCATCGTCCCGCGCAAGTTCGACCGGGCCTGTTACGTCAACGCCCACAGTGAACGCTACGTGTCTTTCCTGGAAACCGCCTGGGCTGAATGGACCGCCATCGGCCGGGCCCATGATGCGTTGCCGCTGGTGTGGCCGGTGCGTGACTTGGCCAATGAGCAGGTGCCGGAATTTATTGACGGCAAGCTCGGATTCTTCGCAATGGATGCCGGTTCGCCCATCACCAGCACCACCTGGGAAGCGGTGAAGACCAGCGCCGATATCGCGCTCACCGGCCTGGCGTTGATCGATGAAGGCCACAACAGTGCCTTCGCCTTGTGCCGTCCACCTGGCCACCATGCGGCGCGGGAATACATGGGCGGTTATTGCTACCTGAATAACGCCGCCATCGCAGCGCAGCAGGCGATCACTCAAGGCGCCAGGCGTGTTGCGGTGCTGGACGTGGACTTCCACCACGGCAACGGCACGCAGAACATTTTCTACGACCGTAGTGACGTGATGTTCGTCTCGCTGCATGGCGAACCGTCCGTGTCGTATCCCTACTATTCAGGCTTCAGTGCCGAGCGCGGCGCAGGGGTAGGCGAGGGGTTCAACCTCAACTATCCGCTGGCAAAAAACACCGGTTGGAGCACCTATAGAGACGCGTTGCTCGACGCCTGCATCCAGCTGCGAAAGTTCTCGCCGGAAGTGTTGGTGATCTCCCTCGGTGTCGACACCTTCAAGGACGATCCCATCAGCCATTTCCTCCTCGAAAGCCGCGACTTCCTGGGCATTGGCGAGATCATCGCCAGCGTCGGCGTGCCCACCCTGTTTGTGATGGAAGGCGGCTACATGGTCGATGAAATCGGCATCAATGCCGTCAACGTGCTGCATGGTTTCGAGAACAAACAAGCCTGATCCCGATGCCATTTCAACAATAAAAAACGCCTGACTTTTTTCTGCCAAAACTCAAAAACATAACAAGAGGTTTTGTGATGAAAACAACCGCGCCCGGGCTTATTGAAAAGCCCGCTTTGCAACGCACCCTCAATAACCGACATATCCAACTGATGGCCATGGGCGGTGCGATTGGCACCGGCCTGTTTATGGGCTCGGGCAAGATCATCGCGCTGTCCGGCACCTCGATCATCCTGATCTACATGATCATCGGGCTGTTTGTGTATTTCGTGATGCGCGCCATGGGCGAGCTGCTGTTATCCAACCTGAACTTCAAGAGCTTCGCCGACTTTGCCGGTGCCTATCTGGGGCCGCGTGCGGCGTTTTTTCTCGGCTGGTCGTATTGGCTGAGCTGGAGCGTAGCGGTGGTGGGGGATGCGGTGGTGGTCGGGGGCTTTTTCCAGTACTGGTTTCCGGACGTGCCGGCCTGGATCCCGGCGATCGCCATGCTGCTGACCCTGTTTGCGCTGAATGTGCTGACGGTACGGCTGTTTGGTGAGGTGGAATTCTGGTTCGCGATCATCAAGATCATCGCCGTGGTGACCTTGATCGGCGTGAGCGTGGTGCTGATTGCCAGCTCGTTTGTTTCGCCCACTGGCGTCACGGCTTCCCTCAACCATTTGCTGGATAAGCAGGCGGCGTTTCCCAATGGCTTGTTCGGTTTCTTTGCCGGGTTTCAGATGGCGATCTTCTCGTTTGCCGGCACTGAGTTGATCGGCACGGCGGCGGCGGAAACCCGCTCGCCGGAGAAGACGCTACCCAAGGCAATCAACTCGATTCCGCTGCGGATCATCCTGTTTTATGTGTTGGCCTTGGCGTGCATCATCGCGGTGACGTCCTGGCAGCAGGTGTCGCCGAGCAAGAGTCCGTTTGTCGAGCTGTTCCTGGTGGCCGGGTTTCCCGCCGCCGCCGGGATTGTGAATTTTGTGGTGCTGACGTCGGCGGCTTCGTCGGCCAACAGCGGGGTGTTTTCGGCCAGTCGGATGCTGTTTGGTTTGGCGGACCTGGGTGATGCACCGGGAATCTTCCGGCGCCTGTCGAAACACAGCGTGCCGTTTATCAGCCTGGCGTTTACCACCTTCCTGATGTTGCTGGGCTTGTTGCTGCTCTTTATCGTCCCGGAAGTGATGACGGCCTTTACCATCGTCTCCACCGTTTCGGCGATCCTGGTGATTTTTACCTGGTCGACCATCCTGGCGTCCTACATTGCCTATCGTAAAAAACGACCGGAGCTGCACGCAAAATCCCTCTACAAAATGCCCGGTGGCGTACCGATGGCCTGGGTTTCACTTGGGTTCATGGCGTTTGTACTTTGCCTGCTGGCACTGCGACCAGACACGCGGCTGGCCCTTTGCGTGATGCCTGCCTGGTTTGTGTGGCTGGCAGTTGCCTACCAATTTTCGCATTTTCGCAGCCGACTTCAGCCTGATCAGCGCGCAGCGCTCTAGCAGTCGTCATACCACTCACGGGCACTCAAGCCTCAAAAAAGGCCGTCTTTTACGGCCTTTTCATGACGGTTTTTTCATCGCTACATGACAAAAATTTCACATTCTGCGCCATAAGCCCCATGCCACAATCCGCAGCGTTTGCAGGGCCGCAACGGTATTCGCTCGAAGGACAGTAAAAAAATAATGTTCACAGGGGCGCAGTAAATGAAACTCTCTACATTAGCTTTGGCTATCACCGCGGCTGTCCTCGCACAACAGGCCTGCGCAGATGACTTTGGGCTTGGTTCACTCGGCACGGGTAACGGTCATAGCGGCTTCCTCGAAGACAGTCATTCGTCGATCAGTTCGCGCACCATGTACTACAACGCCGACGTTCACGCCGGCACCGCGAACGACCTGCGCGAGGCGGCTCAAGTACTGCGTTTCGACTACAAATCCGGCTACACCCAAGGCACCGTAGGCGTTGGGTTCGACGTGATGGCTTTCGGCGCCTTGCGTCTCGACGGTGGCGATGGCCACGCAGCCGGTAATGGCCTGTCGGGTAACGGCAACAGCTTCTTCCCGGTCAAGAACAACGGCACCGAGCCTGCTGACAGCTTCGGTCGCGCAGCCGGCAACGTTAAATTCCGTATTTCCCAGACTGAATTGCACGTGGGCGGTGGTTTGGCGCCGATCCTGCCGATCCTGGTCTCCAACGATAGCCGTGCCGCACCGCAAACATTCGACGGCGGTATCCTGACCTCCAAGGACATTCCTAACGTCACCTTCACCGGTGGCGAGCTGAACAAGGCTGAAGGCCGTGCATCGAGTAACTCCACTGGCCTGAGCGTCGCCGGTGCGACACGTGACAGCGACAGCTTCCGTTTCGGCGGCGTTGACTACCAGCCGTTTGGTTCTTCTGACAACGTCATCGCTAAAAACCTGACGTTGCAGTACTACTACGCCGACCTTGAAGACTTCTACAAACAGAACTATTTCGGCCTGGTGCACGTACTGCCGTTGGGCAATGACCAATCGTTCAAGACCGACCTGCGCTATTTCGACAGCACCAGCGACGGCAAAAACGGTTCGGCTGGCTACGCGTTCAACAACAACGGTGGCTATGCCAAGCACGCCGGTGAAGTCGACAACAAAACCTACAGTGCTGCATTCACCTACCAGTTGGGTGGCAGCCAGTTGATGCTCGGCCACATTGGCGTAAGCGATGACGGCGGCTTCGTCTGGGTCAACCAGGGCAGCATCGCCGACCCCACCGCACAAGGCGCGGCGGGCTCAGACTTCTACCTGTTCACCGACGCGGTGGTTGGGCAGTTCTCCCGTGCGGGAGAGCAGGTCAATTTCGGTCAGTACCTGTATGACTTCAGAACCCTGGTGCCTGGCTTGAAAGCCTCGATTGCCTACCTCAACGGTAGCGACATCAAGTCCAAGGTTGCCGGCGGCAGCGATCAGTCGGAACGCGAAACCGATTTCCGTCTGGATTACGTCGTGCAAGCAGGCCCGCTGAAAGGCTTCGGTACCACCTTCCGTACCGGTAGCTACCACGGCCATAACACCGGCACTGCTGACCAGGATCAAACCCGCCTGATCCTCAACTACACCTACGCGATCTTTTAATAAGACGCCGGTAAATGCTCTAAAAGAGGGCCGCCTACTGGGCGGCCTTTTTTTGCGACCCGCGATGCGCTGGCAGGGCCAGGGCCTGATAAAACACCACCAAACGCAGCCTCGCTTGGGCTCGACAGCTGCTACGGGGTGGCCGGTGTGGAAGAGGGTTATTGCGCTAAGGCGCCAGACGGGTAAACACGTAATCATGGTTCTTGACCAACGCCTGATGGCAGGCAAAGCACGTTTCATGCTGCGCCTGATCCGCTGGCTTGCCGTTGATGAACCGCCCAAAGCCCCAACCTCCCGTCGCCGCGTATTTCTTCGAATCCTTCACCATGAACTGCACGGTGGTGGCCGCACCGGGAATCGATGCCGTCTTGAACTCGGGCGACTGCACGTGTTTCCAGGCCAACTTCGCCAGCACGGTGCCGTCGGGGAAGGGCAGCGTGCCGTCGCGGTAGGCCTTGAGCGCGATCTTGTTGCCCAGCACCACCCGCAGTTCATTCAGCGGGTCGGCTTCCTGGGCCGGTGCGATCAGCTCCCATTGGCGGTAGCCGTCGGGAATGGTCACGCCGTAGATCGGTGACGGTTCGCTGGTGGGTGAGCCGCCAAAGGCGAATCCGGTAGCCGTGGCCACAATGGCCGCTGTCGCTGCGACGAGTGCCGCAAGATGCAGGCGCTTCATCACAAATGGTCCGCATCAATCACAGCCTTGGCAAAGGCTTGCGGGGCTTCCTGCGGCAGGTTGTGGCCGATGCCGCCGCTGATCAACCGGTATTCGTACTTGCCGGTGAAACGCTTGGCGTAGTCTTCCGCCGCCGGGTGCGGTGCGCCGTTGGCGTCGCCTTCCAGGGTGATGGTGGGCACGCCGATGGACGGGGCGGTGGCGAGTTTCTGCTCCAGCGCAGCGTATTTCTTCTCGCCCTGCACCAGGCCCAGGCGCCAGCGGTAGTTGAAGATCGACACGGCGACGTGGTCGGGGTTGTCCAGGCCTTTGGCGCTGCGGTCGAAGGTGGCGTCGTCAAACGCCCATTTCGGCGAGGCGATCTGCCAGATCAGCTTGGCGAAGTCGTGGGTGTTTTTTGCATAGCCGGCGGCGCCGCGGTCGGTGGCGAAGTAGAACTGGTACCACCATTGCAACTCGGCCTTGGGCGGCAGCGGGTTCTTGCCGGTAGCCTGGTTGCCGATCAGGTAGCCGCTGACCGACACCAGCGCCTTGACCCGCTCCGGCCACAGCGCGGAGACGATGTCGGCGGTGCGTGCGCCCCAGTCGTAGCCGCCGAGCACGGCTTGTTTGATGTTCAGTGCATCCATGAAGTCGATCAGGTCGACCGCGAGTGCGGCCGGCTGGCCGTTGCGCAGGGTCTTTGCCGACAGGAAGTGCGTGTCGCCGTAGCCGCGGGCGTAGGGCACCAGCACCCGATAGCCTTGGGCGGCCAGCAGCGGCGCTACCTCGGAGTAGCTGTCAATGTCGTAGGGCCAGCCGTGCAGCAGGATCACCACCGGGCCTTCGGCCGGGCCGACTTCGGCGTAGGCCACGTCCAGCAAGCCGGTCTTCACATGCTTCAACGGGCCAAGCGTGGTGTGGCTGCTTGCGCTGGCAGCCGCTGGCGGCTGGGTGTCCTGTGCATTGGCAACGCCGGGGGCACCGAACTGCAACAGCGCAAGGGCCAGCAGCGACGCGCCCATCAGGCGGCGGGGTGTGAAACCGGGTGAGGTGTTCAACTGTGGGTGCATGGTGAGTCTCCAGCGGCGGGTTGTGCCTGGCTCACAGTTGAACGCAGTTGTGTATCCGGCCTGTTTCGAGAAAACCATCGGGTTAAACGTTTTGTATCGCAGGGTGGTCTGGACACACTGCGATACATAGCTCAGAGAGGCCGGGTCGCCCGGTATACGAGGCTCGGCGCCTGCCCGGGCACATCGTCCAACTCATCGATGCGTTGCATGCCGATTTTTTCCAGCACGTTGATTGATGCCTGGTGCGCCGGGCGCACCACGCCGTATACCTCTGGCCGATCCAGCTGCACAAAACCAAATTGCAACGCGGCCCTGGCAAGCTCTGTCGCATAACCCAGGCCCCAGGCGCTGACGGCGAAGCGGTAACCCAGGTTGATCCGCTCAACCTCGTTGTAGTGGTACAGCGTGATGCCCCCAAAGCCGATCACGCGTTGCGGCGCCTCTTGGGTCACGATCGCCCATTGGCCAAAGCCATGTTCTGCCCAATGTTCCAGCCAGCGATCCAGCACGGCTTTTGCTTGATCCATGTCGGCTAGGGGGCCTGACGGGTTGTAGCGGTTGGTCTCGGGATCGCCATAGATGGCGAATACACTGGGCGCATCGTCGATCGTTGGGGGCCTGAGGATCAATCGTTGGGTGCTTATTGGGTGGGTATTCATGGATAGGCTCTGATCCCTGGAGCGAAAGAGAAGGTGATCACCTATATTTATCCTGCTTTCGACGCTCTAGCACGCTTGATTCAGTTGTTAGGGGTACTGGCAGGATGCCACAATGGCACTTTGTCGCGGCAGTAAGATCAGGCGGACCCAATGAATGGCCTTGGACGTGGGCAGGACCAGGATTGCTTCATCGAGGAGCAGGTACGAACCGATCGCTTGCATCAGCTGTTTCGCCAATCATTTTCGGCTGTGTTCGGCAGTTATATGGCAGCCGCCATGCTCTGCTGGCTGTGCTGGGAACGTTTTGATCACTCGGTAATGCTGGTCTGGCTGGTGGTGTTGACGGGCACGTCATTGCTGCGAGTCTCGATGTTCATGGCCTGGTTTCGCTGCCCCAACAGTGATCGCACCCCCGCACGCTGGGAACGGCGCTACTGGGTGACGCTGATGTTGTCTGCCGGGGTCTGGGGCGCAGGCGCACTCGCGCTGATGCCCACCGACGACCGGCTGTCCCAGGCCCTGGTGATGTTGTTCACCGTGGGCATGTCGGTCAGCGCAGTCTCGTGTTACTCGGCCTATCGCTACATGACCCTGGTTTCCATGGGACTGGTCTTGCTGCCGTGCACCCTGTGGCTGCTGTTTCAACCGTCCTCGATGCAAGTCGGCATGGCCCTGGCGGTTCTGGTGTTCTCCTCGTTTGTCGGTGGCGCCACGCGCAAGCTGTCCGACGCCCTGGAGAAGGCCTTTCGCCTGACCCGGCAAATGGAACGTGCCCACAACATCTCCACCCGCGCCGCACAAACCGACGAACTCACTGGCCTGATGAACCGCCGGGCGTTCTTCGAGCACGCGCAGTTGCTCTACGAACAGTGTCGGCATAACCAGCAGCCGTTGTGCGCGCTGATGATGGACATGGACCACTTCAAAAACATCAACGACACCTATGGCCACCAAGCTGGGGACGAGGTGCTGCGGCAGATCGGCGGGGTAATCAGCACGTCGTTTCGCCAGGCCGATGTCTACGGGCGGTTGGGTGGCGAGGAGTTTGCGGTGCTGCTGCCGGATACGTCGCTGGAGACCGGGCGGCACATCGCCGAGCAGTTGATCAAGGCCATCGCGGGGCTGGCCAGCGAGCCGGTCCATGGGTTGACCGCGAGCCTCGGCGTGGCCTGGGCCCGGGCGGTGGACCAAGACCTGCACGGCTTGATGAACACCGCAGACAAGGCCCTGTACCGCGCCAAGGCCCTCGGGCGCAACCAGGTGGCCGTGGCGGAGTAGGGCTCAGCCCTTGAACAGCGCCTTGGCCAGCACCTGAGAGATTTGGTCGGCGGAGTAGGGCTTGGGCAGGAACGCCAGGCCTTCATAGCCGCTCTCAGCCAGTTCTTCGCTGTAGCCCGAGGTCAGCACCACCGGCAGGCCCGGCCTGCGCCGGCGCAATTCCCTGGCCAGCGCCACGCCGGTGATGCCGGGCATCATCACATCGGAAAACACCGCGTCGAACCCCATCACGTCTGAGCCGGCCAGCTCCAGCGCCTGCTCAGCATTGGTCGCCCAGGTGGTCTGGTAGCCCAGGTCCTGGAGGATCTGATTGGCAAAACGGCCCACTTCCAGGTTGTCTTCCACCACCAGGATATGGCGCTGGGCGCAGTCCGCGATCAGGCCACAAGTGTCCTGCGGGCAATGCTCGAAGCCTTCTTCAGGCACCACTTGCGGCAGGTACAGGGTAAACACCGTGCCTTGGCCGACCTTGCTCGCCACATCGACGTTGCCGCCCGACTGCTTGGCGAAGCCGAACACTTGGGACAGCCCAAGCCCGGTGCCCTTGCCGACTTCCTTGGTGGTGAAGAAGGGTTCGAAGATGCGCTCGAACGTCTCGCCGGGAATACCGCTACCGGTGTCGGTCAGTGAAATCGCAATAAACGCCTGGCGCGAGCCGGCATCGCCACGGATGCTCGGCAGCGGTTGGTCAGCATCCAGGCGCAGGGTCAGGGTGCCCTGGCCGTTCATGGCGTCCCGGGCGTTGAGGGCGATGTTGATCAAGGCGGTTTCAAACTGGCTGGAGTCGGCGCGGATATAACATGGCTGGCCAGGCAGTTCGATCCGCACCTGAATCCGCGCGCCGGTGACCGTCTCGAGCATCTCGCCGATGTTCTTGACCCGCTGGGCCGCATCAAACACTTCCGGGTTAAGCGGCTGGCGGCGGGCGAACGCGAGCAACTGGCTGGTCAATTTACTCGCCCGCTCCACGGTGTCGGTGACGGCGCTCATGTAGCGCTGGCGACGTTCTTCGGACAGGGTGGGCATGCGCAGGAAGTCGACAGATGAGCGAATGATGGTCAGCAGGTTATTGAAGTCGTGGGCCACGCCGCCGGTCAACTGGCCGATGGCTTCGAGCTTTTGGGATTGACGCAATGCCGCTTCTGTCTCGGTCAACAGGGTGGTTCTTTCGTTGACGCGCTGCTCCAGGCTCGCATTCAACTCGGTCAATCGCCGGGACAAAACGACGGTGGCGGTGGTTTCGGTGACGGTGTCGAGCATGCCGACAACCTTGCCTTGCACGTCGCGAATCGGGCTGTAGCAGAAGGTGAAGTACGCCTGTTCCGGCGCGCCGCCGCGTTCGACGATTAACGGGAAATTTTCGATAAAGGTGGCGTCACCGGCGAAAGCGGCATCGGCGATCGGGCTGATTTCGCTCCAGGCTTCCTGCCAGATCTGGCTGAAGGGCCGCCCGAGTGCATCGGGTTTGTCGCCAAGAATCGGGATAAAACCGTCGTTATAAAGGGTGATCAGCGAAGGTCCCCAGACGATCGCCTGGGGGAAACTGGAGGCAAGGCACAGCGCGACAGTGGTCTTCAACACGTCCGGCCATTGATCCAGCGGCCCCAGCGGCGTACTTGCCCAGTCGTGATGCCGGACTCGCTCGGCCATTTCGCCGCCGCCTTGCAGCCAGTTTGTCATTCGCTGAACGCCTTCTTTGCCACGGTTTGCTGAGTAGGGATGCCAAGCTACAGACACCCCTGGACCCCGCCAGTTCAGCGGGATTATCCGCTAGATGGCAATTTAATACCTCCGCCAAATAATGACCCCGCTAACCGCCTTCAAACCACGGTGATCAGCACATCGATATTGCCACGAGTTGCCTTGGAATACGGGCACGTCTGGTGGGCACGATCCACCAGCGCCTGGGCGGCCGAGTGCTCGATACCCGGCAGGCTGACCCGCAGGCGCGCTTGCAGGTAATAGCCGTTTTCCGGGCTGTTCACCAAGTCCACTTCGGCGCTTATCGCAGTGTCGGCCGGCAGGCGGATTTGCAGGGTTTGAGCGGCCTTGCCCATCGCGCCGATAAAGCACGCGGACCAGCCGGCGCCAAACAGTTGCTCGGGGTTGGTGCCGGCCGCCTTGGAACCGGGTGGCGACAGCTTGATGTCCAGTTGCAGGTCATCGCTGTGGGACGCGCCTTCACGGCCGCCAGTGGTGTGGGTTTTGCCGGTGTAGAGCACGGTGCTGTTCTGGGACATGACGGTTTCCTTGTGAGTGGCCCGGGGTGGGCCGGTGTGCACAGGAAACCGTGCTGGCGTATCCGCAATGTGTCATCGCCAGTGGCTGCGCGCCTCGCAGTGTGTCGCCTTGGCGCGAAGATACGTTGGGATACAAACCGCTACTGCTGCACCCCAAACAGCCCCGTCCAGTAGATGCCGGCATCACTTTTCGGGTCCATGGCATAGGCGGCGCCCATTTCGCGGAACTGCGGGTTCATCAGGTTGGCGCAATGCCCGGGGCTGGCGAGCCAGCCGTCGACCACCTTGCGCGGGGTGTCCATGCCGGCGGCGATGTTTTCGCCGATCTGCTGGCCGATGTAGCCCGCCAGCTCAGCCCGGTCCCCCGGCGTGCGGCCGTCGTGGTCGAGGTGATCGAAGAAGTTGCCGTTGGCCATGTTGCGGGCGTGGCCGGCGGCGGCGTTGGCGAGTGCTTCGTTCCAGCTCAGCGGCGTGGTGGCGGCAAAGGCCTGGCCGCCACATTGGCGTGGTTGCTGGCGGGCGGTGTTGATGAGGTCGAGGACCTTTTTACCTTCGGTCTGGCTCTCGCCCAGGCCGCTGGTCAACAGCGGACGGGCCAGCACAATGCGCCAGTCCTGGCCGCTGTTGCTCACACCGATATCAATGAATTGCGGGTCGAGCACCACCCGGCAAAAACTTTCGCGCACGGCTTTCATCGCGGCTTCAGCGTTCTTGGGCCCGGACAGGCTGATGGCCTGGACGTTGACCATCGGGTAGGCCGCGCGCGCCAGCGCCTGTTGCAGGTCGCCGACGCTGTTGACCGGCAAGACCAGCCGCGTGTCGCTGGCCAGTGGTGGCAATTCCTGGGAACCCTGGTTGCCGCAGCGCTGGACCTGGCTGCGGTATTGATTGATCGAGTCGACCAACAGGCTTTCTTCACCCGCCTGCGCCTGGGCGGTAAACACCAGACTGGCGGCCAGCGTCGTAAGACCCATCATCAATGACAGAACGCGCATGGACGTTTCCCTTGAGCTTGAAAGTGCCCATGATGCGTGATGAAGGGGCATCCATGCACCCGTTGGTCCGAACTTTTTACCTCAGTTCTTGAATGCCGAGTGTTTACGGCCCTGATCGCACAAGGCAAACACCACCACCAGCAGTGACGAGATGGCGAGAATTATCACAACGCCATCAGTGGAGTGGGTGGCCGATGCCGCGACCATCGACAAGGCGCCTAATGGCGCGAGGCCACCCGCGATCGCGGTGCCGATTTCACGCCCGGTGCCAAAGCCTGAAGAGCGGGTCTGAGTCGGGAACTGTCGGCTCAGGAACGAACCCTGCGGCGCGAACATCATCGGTGCGAGGATGCCGGTGCCTACGCCGATTGCAACGTAGATCATCAGGCTTTCACCGGTGTTGAGCAGCGCCAGGAACGGATAGGCAAACAGCAGCGAGAACAGCCCACCGAGCATCAGCACGGTCTTGCTGCTCCACTTGTCGCACAACCAGCCGAAGCACGGCACGGCGACGATGGCGATCAGGCTGGCGATGGTCACCGACAGCGACGTGACGTGCACATCAACGCCCTTGAACTGGGTCAGGTACGCCAGGGAAAAGGTCTTGAAGATGTAGCTCAGGGCGTTGTAGCCAATCGCCACGAAGAACACCACGGCCAAACCCTTGAGGTCGTTCTTGAACAGCGCCTTGAGCGGCGAGGCCTTGGCCTTCGCGGTTTCCTTGCTCAGCTCTTTGAACTCCGGGGTTTCCGGGATGCTGTTGCGCACCCACAGGCCCACACCCACCAGTGCAATGCTGCAAATGAACGGAATCCGCCAGCCGCCGGCCAGCAGGAACTCGTTGCCGTTGATGGTCAGCAGGTACACGGTCAGGGACGACAGCAGCAAGCCCAGGTTCAAGCCCAGCGCCGGCCACGCACCCTGGCTGCCGCGCTTGCCTTCCGAGGCGTGCTCGTAGGAGGTAACCGCCGCGCCGGACAATTCGGCACCGGCGCCCAGGCCCTGGATGATGCGGATAAACACCAGCACGATCGGCGCCCAGATGCCGATGGAGGCGTAGCTGGGGATCAGGCCGATCAGCGTGGTGCACACGCCCATCATGCAGAAGGTCAGCACCAGCACTTGTTTACGTCCGAACTTGTCGCCCAGGTAGCCGAACAGAATGCCGCCGAACGGGCGGGCGATAAAGCCGATGGCAAAGGTGGAAAACGCCATCAGCGTGGCGGCTTTCGGGTCGCTGTTATCGAAGAAGATCTTCGAAAACACAATCGCCGCCATGGTGGCGTACAGGTAAAAGTCATACCACTCCAGCATCGAGCCGAAGATCGTCGCGGCCGCGACTTTGCGCAGGCGTTTCTTGGTTTGCTCGGGCGTTTCAACGTCCGGGGTGTGGGCGGTTGCCGTCATTCTGGAGTTCCTTCCTGGTCATTATATTTATTGTCAAAGTGAGGCGTGTTGCGGGTGTCAGTCGGGCTTGAACATGCGGTCGGCGATCATCGCGCCGATGGGAATTGCGGAGGTGGCAGCGGGTGAGGGCGCATTGCACACGTGGAGCATTCGTGGGGTCTGGGCGAACAGGAAGTCGTGCACCAGGGTGCCGTCGCGCATCACGGCCTGGGCGCGGATGCCGGCTTCGTAAGGCAGCAGGTCTTCAATGTTCAGCGACGGACAGTACTTGCGGCATTGCTCCAGGTAGCCGGATTTGAACAGCGAGTTCTTCATCTCGACGCTGCCGGAACCGAGGTTCTGCCAGAGGGTTTTCCAGAAGCCCGGGAAGCTCGCGTACTGCGCCACATCGCGCCAGTTCACCGAGAACTTGCGGTAGTTTTCACGGCCCAGGCCGAGTACGGCATTCGGGCCGACGGTGACGCTGCCGTCGATCATGCGGGTCAGGTGCACGCCGAGGAACGGCAACTCCGGATCAGGGATCGGGTAGATCAGGTGGTTGACGATGTTGTTTTTCGATTCCGGCAGGCGGAAGTACTCGCCGCGAAACGGGATGATCTGGTGGTCGATCTTGACCCCGGCCATCTTCGCCAAACGGTCCGATTGCAAGCCGGCGCAGACCACCAGGTGCTTGGCCTGCCAGCTTTCGCCACGGGTGTTGACGGTGACTTTGTCGGTGTCTTCAACGATCGAGGTCACCGTGCGTTCCAGGCAGATTTCTCCACCGGCACGGCGGATGACCCGGGCCATGGTTTCGCAGACTTCGCGGTAGTCGACGATGCCGGTGGCGTCGAGAAACAACCCGCCCAGCCCGACGATGTTCGGTTCGCGCTGGCGCAACTGGTCGGCGTCCAGGCGTTCGACTTTCATGCCGTTGAGCTGCGAGCGGGCGTACAGCGCTTCCATCCGCTGCACTTCCAGCGGGGTCGAGGCCACCAGCAACTTGCCGCACACCTCAAACTTGATCCCGTGCTCGGTGCAGAACTGCTTGGTGGCTTCGGCGCCGCGTTTACACAAATCGGCTTTGAGGCTGCCCGGCGCGTAGTAGATGCCGGCATGGATCACGCCGCTGTTATGGCCGGTCTGGTGCTTGGCCAGTAGGCTTTCCTTTTCCAGGATTACCAGGGAAGCGTTCGGCTGGCGCTTGAGCAACTCCATCGCGGTGGCCAAACCGACGATGCCGCCGCCGATGATGCAAAAGTCATAAATCATTGTTTTAGGTACCTACGCATTTCAGTCTGCTTATCAGGTTGTCAGACTAATGATTTTGTTAAAAAACCGGCGCGCCCGAAGGCACGCTTCAAACGGGTCTGGATCGTTTAATTGATGGCGGGCAATTCCAGGTGCAAACGCCGTGCTGCCGCGCGCAAATGGGCTTCGGCACAGGCAGCGGCGCCTTGGGCGTCACCGTCGACGATGGCCTGGTACAGCGCGGTGTGTTCCTGGGTGGCGTCGGCTGAACCACTGACAAAACGGGTGGCAGAGTTTTCCCAGGCGGTCTTGCGCGCACTGGCCAGCTGGCTGCGGAGGAAGTCATGGAAGGCCACGAAATAGTCGTTCTTGCTGGCCTCGGCGATGGCGCGGTGGAATTCCACGTCGGCCAGGGCGGCGGCTTCGAAGTCGGCGCGCTTGTCGTGCATTTCCTGCAGGGCGGTTTTCATGCGGTGCAGGTCAGCGGCATCACGGCGCTGGGCGGCAATCGAGGCGGCCTGGGTTTCGATCCACAGGCGTACTTCGAACATCTGCGCCAGGTCCGGACGGCGGCCGTTTTTTTCCGGGAAACGGAACACGGTGCCGGCCGGGGTCTGGGAAATAAATGAGCCCAGGCCACGCCGCGCAGTCAGTACGCCGTCGGCCTTGAGCTGGGCGATCGCTTCACGCACCACCGAACGGCTGACGTTGAGTTGTTCTGCCAGTTGCTGTTCGGTGGGCAGGCGTGCTTCGGGCGCCAGTTGGCCGGAATCGATTTCTGCACGAATGGCGCTGACAACACGCATAACGAGCGAATCTGGGCGCTGGAGCTCAAGCATGGGAAAACCTTGGTAATCAGGTTGTCAGACAATAGTCGTTATGATTTTACCTTGTCAAGACAGGTGTCAGGCGGAACCGGGCGCGCAGGGCTAGGAAAAGGCCTACACCAATCAGTGCCAACGCCACGCCGAACGTGGCTTGCATCCCACTTCCCACGTCGGCAGGAGTGGCCGTGGCGAGGTCACCTGAAACGTGTGCAAAGACGTGACAGGGCGGCGACCTGGCCCATCGCTTTGGAAAGCACCGACCCCCCTGTGGCGAGGGAGCTTGCTCCCGCTGGGCTGCGAAGCGGCCCCAAAACCTGCATCCTGTTTCCAGCTGAAAGAACGCGGTGCGCTTAATGGGGCTGCTACGCAGCCCAGCGGGAGCAAGCTCCCTCGCCACAATGGGTGTTTCCGGGGCCACGGCGGCCCTTGAGCAGGTACAATCCGCCGGGCCTTAGAATGAAACACCAGGAATTCGAATGTTCAGCCTTACCCATTATGAAACCCCATGCCCCGAGCCGATCAATGCGCAGATCCTGCAAATGGTGGTCGACTACCTGACGGACATCAGCATGGTCGCCATCCCGCCGAGCAACCTGCTGTACAACGTCTACCAGTACGCGATCGGCTACGAAGTGCACCTGTACCTCGAAGCGCTGGGTGGCTCCAAGGGCATTGCGGTTGAATTGATCGTCGCGCTGGACGCGCAGGAGCAGGTGATCGGCTTCCTGCTGTACCTGCCGGTGAAGGATGATCCAGAAGCCTGCGGCGTTGCCTATATGGCGGTGCACGCCAGCCATCGGCGTAAAGGCGTGGCGCGGGCGATGATGCAGGACATGCTCGCTCGCTACCCCCATGCCGAACTGACCTGCGCGGTGGAGAAGGTGCCGGCGTTCGAGTCCATGGGCTTTCAACTGCGCGGCGTGCGCGGTACACAGGTGCTGATGAACACCCGCGACTACAGCACTGACGGTCTGATGGGTTTGCTGGATGTGGCGTCGATCTACAGCTCGCTGGAGGTGCGGCAGATCCACACCTACCTGCTGCAAAAGCACGGCAAGCGGGCGATGGTCGATGCCGAAAAACAGCGTGATCGTCACTTCGACCAGATGACCCACAAGGCCCGGATGTTTGTGCACGCAAGGCTGGGTTAACGTACGCCTCGACTCACCATCGACTTGATGCTCGCAAACAGTTCCTCCTGTGCCTCCAGCGCGCTGATTTCCTCGCTCGCTGCGGCATGGGACAAGGCTTCCGCCGCGCCCAACATTCCCCTCAAACCGGCCTGGGTTATCGCGCCGTCCACGGCAAAGGGGGCGAGGGCATCGCGGCACTTGCCGAGGAAAATCACGTCGTACTCACGCTTGATGCTCTCCAGTTCCGGGCTGCCGGCCAACGCCGCGATCACCCCCGGAATTTCACGTCCCTGCAGCAACACACAGTCGACATAGCACGAGGCGATCACCCAGGCGCGGTCGTCCAGGGTGGGTTCGCTGGCCTCGATCGCGGCGGCAAACACCTGGTTCTGACGGGCGTCGAAATCTTCATACAGCGCGGCCAACAGCCCCGCGCGATCGCCGAAATGGTCATACACCACCGGCTTTGTAACGCCGGCCAACTCAGCCAGATGCCCCAGGGTCAGGGCATCGGTGCCTTCTTCTCGCACCAGTTGCCAGGCCACGTCGAGCAACTGACGCAACCGGTCATCCCGGGACAGTCGACGGCGAGGGGCAGGGGATTGATCGCTTGACATGCTTATATACCAAAAGTAACTTACCAGCGGTAACTTAGCTCAAGCCTACTCAATTTGCCTTCTCATCGCTACCCCGAAGGAGTCACTGCCATGCACGCGCTGATCGTTGTTGCTCATCACGACTCACACTCCCTGACCCACAGCCTTGCCAAACAGGCCGCCGCCGGCATAACCGCAGCCGGCCACACCTTTGAAATTGCCGACCTCGCCGCCGAAGGTTTTGACCCGCGCTACAGCGCCGCCGACCATAAAGTGCACCGCACCCGCGCCACGCCGCCGGCCGACGTACTGGCCGAACAGGCCCGTCTGGACCGCGCCGACGCCTTGGTGCTGGTGTTCCCGATCTTCTGGTGGGCGATGCCGGCCTTGCTCAAGGGCTGGATCGACCGGGTATTTGTCAACGGTTGGGCGATCGACTACAGCCTTGAGACGAAGGTGGTGAAAAAGCTCGGCCATTTGCAGGTTCACTTGCTGGGCGTCGGCGGGGCGGACGAAGGTGTGTTTGAACGCCACGGCTATGCCAACGCCATGCGTACGCAAATCGACCACGGGATCTTTGATTACTGCGGAGCGAAAGTGCTGACATCCGAGCTGCTACTGGACTCGGAAAGCGGCGCTGCCGAACAGCACTTGGAAACGGTGGCGAAGTTGGGGCGACAACTGTTCGTCACCCTGGAACCCTGCGAAACCGCCTAAACCAGGCTGCTCTGTATGAGCGCTGCCAGCTGTGCTACCGCAGGGCCTGGCGCTGGATGGCTGCAATGCAATTCATAGCCAAGGGACGGCACCGGCGGCAGGCCGTCGAGCACCCGCAGGTGCGCGGGCAAACCGATGCGGGTGCGCAAGGTCACGCCCAACCCGGCATCGACCGCCGCCCAGATCCCACCCACGCTGGGGCTGGTCAATGCAATACGCCAGGCAATGCCGGCGCGGTCCAGGGCTTCAGTGGCCGCGCTGCGCAATACGCAGGGCGCCTCGAACATCACCAGGGGCAGCGGCGCATCTTCGGCACGCGGTAGTTGGGGTTTGTCCCGGGGCCCGATCCAATGCATGGGTGTTTGCCCCAGGCGGGTGCGGCAGGACGATGTTTGACCGGTTTCCCAGGTCAGCGCCAGGTCCAGGCTCGCGCTGTTGATCAGGGTCAGCAACTCGGCATTGCGGCCAATCCGCACTTCAAGGCTGATCATCGGATACAGCCTGGCGAAGCGCCGCAAGATGTCACTGAGCAAATGCTCGCCAAAATCCTCCTGCAAGCCGAGGCGCAAGGTGCCGGCGGTTTGGGTTTCGTTAAGGCTGCTGAAGACAGTGTCATTGAGGTCCAGCAACCGCCTGGCGTGGCCGAGCAGCGCTTCACCCACCGGCGTCAACACCAGCCCGCGCCCGGATTTGCTCAGCACCGGCGTGCCGACCTGTTCTTCGAGTTTCTTTAATTGCGCGCTGACGGCTGAGGTCGAACGGCCCAGGCGATCCGCCGCCTTGGCAAAGCTGTTCAGCTCGACGCCGGTGACGAAGGTGCGCAGTACATCAAGGTCGAAGGTGGGGTGGCGCATTGGATGGTCCATTAAAACGGGATGGTGGGTGCCATTAAATCTGATATTCGGAATGATCCTGTCTTGCTAGTTTTTGCCCGTCAACTGAATTGTCGGAGCGAGAGCCCATGAGCAACAAATTCACCGAGCTGACCCGCGACGTGCTGTTCGCCGATATCTGGGAGCGCGAGGGCCTGTCGCCCAGGGAGCGCAGCCTGATCACCGTGGCGGCGCTGGTGGCGATGTACCGTCTGGAGCAACTACCGTTTCACTTGCAGCGGGCGGTTGGCAATGGCTTGAGCGTCGAGGAACTGGGTGAAGTCATCACTCACCTGGCGTTTTACTCCGGCTGGCCGACAGCGGCGTCGGCGCTGAACCTGTTGGCAGCCATCCATCCTGCGGAGTAACCCCATGCCTTACGCTCGAATCTCCCTGCACCGCGGGAAATCCCCTGAGTATCTGCAAGCGCTTTCACAGGGATTGCATGATGCCCTGGTTGAAAGCTTCAAGATTCCTGACGCGGATCGCTTCCACGTGATCCACCAGCACGAAATTGGCGAGATGATCATCGACCCCAACTACCTGGGCGGCCCGCGCGGCCATGACTATGTACTGATCGCGATCACGGGCGGTAAACCTCGTGATACCGAGACCAAACGGCGGTTTTACCAGGTGTTGGTGGAGCGGCTGGAGGTCGCGATTGGGCTGAGCCCTGAGGATGTGATGGTGGTGATTACGACGACGGCGGCGGATGAGTGGTCGTTTGCGGGGGGCAGAGGGAACTGACTCAACCCTCGCGAAACAAGTCATGAGCATCCAGCAACCGATACGCAATCTCCGGCCGTTTCTCCATGCCCTTGCGAATTGCCGCCGGAATCGACTGTCGGGTCTTGCGACACAGCCCCGGCAAGTCATCGATAACGATCTGAATCCCGCGCATCGTCTTCACTTCCGTATGACCCGGCGCGACATGCACGCGAATGCCCAATTGCAGGTACATCAGCTGTTGCATGCGTTCCAGGTCGGGCAGGCTTTGCAGGTTTTCGAGGCGTTCGAGCAGGCGTTTTTCTTCCTGGCGGGTCAGGTGCAGAATGCGCGCATCGGCGCCGGGAAGGTCGAGCAGTTGCTCACGATTGCAGTCGCAGACGCCGGGTGGGCAGGGTTGGCGAATCGTCATGCAGTCTCCCTCCCGTTCCCGGCGCCGGCGGCTTAATAGGTCAGATGAACCCCAAGGCTTTCCAGCTCTTTCCAGTACTCAGGATAGGTCTTGCCGACGCAGTCCGGGTCTTGAATCCTGATGCCTGAAACCTTCAGGCCCGCCAAGGCAAAGCACATCGCGATGCGGTGGTCGGCGTGGGTGTCGATCAGCGCGTTGCACGTAGTGCCCGCCAGGGCCGGATCGCTGGCCACCAGCAAGTCATCACCTTCAATGGTCGCCAGCCCCGGACGGATTTCATTCAGGCCGTCATGCAGTGCCTGCACCCGATCACATTCCTTGACCCGCAGGTTGGCCAGTTCCGTGAAACGTACCGGTGTGTTGTTGAACGCGGCGAGCACGGCGAGGGTGGGGATTGCGTCCTGCATCTGCGAGCCGATGACCACCGGCTGCATCTGCGGGAATTGCGCGATCACTGCCTGGGCCTTGGCATCGGGCTGGGTGAAATCCTGCGGGGCGACACCGAGGTCGATGCGGCCACCGGTCAACACTTCGGCAGCCCACAAGTAGGTGGCGGCGGAAGCGTCAGGCTCGATCAGGTAGTCGTGGGCGGTGTAGCCGGTTGGGGCCACGCGCCAGGTGCTTTCATCAACGATGTCCACCTGAGCACCGAAGGCGCGCATGCAGTCCAGGGTCAGGTCGACGTAGCCACGGGCGCCGATGTCCTTGCCGGTCAACGCCACTTCAATCGGCGCTTCGCCGCACGCCGCCAACATCAACAGCGCCGACACGTACTGGCTCGACAGCCCGCCGTCGATCTCGAAACGCTTGGCTTGCACACGGCCAGTGCCATGGACGGTCACGGGCGGGCAACCAGTTGGGCTGTCGACCTTGATGCCATTCTGGCCGAGGGTCGCCAGCAGCGGGCCGATCGGGCGTTTTTGCATGTAGGCGTCGCCATCCAGCACCACGGTGCCTTGTACGGTGGCCACGGCGGCAGTGAGGAAGCGCATCGCGGTACCGGCGTTGCCAAGGAACAGCGGTTGTGCCGGCAATTGCAGCGTGCCAACGCTGGTGACGACGAACGTGGTGTCATCCGGTTCATCGATCACCACGCCCATCTGCCGCAGGGCCACCGACATGTGGCGGGTGTCATCGCTTTTCAGCGCGCCGCTCAGGCGACTGGTGCCCTTGGCCAGGGCCGCCAGCAGCAAGGCACGGTTGGTAATGGATTTGGAGCCGGGGGGCGCTACCTTGCCGTTCAATGGAAAGTTGGGCGGTGTAACGGTCACGGTTTTCTGCGAACTCAAGGTACAAGGCTCCTGCTTCAAGGCGGGTGGCGTTTGGCGGACACGAATAATCGGCCAAACACGCCACCCTTGTCGAGCGTGGATCTACGCCTCCAGCCCTGCCACCGGCTTCCAGCCGGCCAATGGCGTCAGGAAATGCAGCTCAAAGCGCCGCTCGCTGAACGCCCAGCGCCCTTGCCGGCGTTCGAAACGGTCGTGATAAAGACCGCTGATCTGCACCTGCCCCAGTTCGTTATAGGTGCACAGGCAATCCACCGCAACCCTCGCGCTGGCGGTATCGCCGCTGATGTCGATCAGCGGGTTGGCCATCCAGTGATGCATATGCGGCATGGCTGCCCAGTTAAGGTGGGCTGAAGCAATGATCGCTGCGACGCCGTCATGGCAGCCGAACGCGGCACCGAGGTCCAGCCGTGCGTTGTCGTGCCAGATGCTGCGCAGCAGCGTTTCGTCGCGGGAGTCGAAGGCGTGGGCGTACTCACTGATCAGGCGCTCGGGCGAAGCGGATTTCCAGGTGTTCCACGCGACTAATTAGGTCGGTCATGACAGGAGCCTTTACTGAGGAAAATCGGTGGAGAGGGACAGCGAGCGCCAGTGTTCAAGATCGGCGTGGACCTGGCCCAGTTTTGCCTCGACAACGCTGACTGCATCGCTGCCAGCGACGAAGCGCAAGGGCGGCGCTGCCAGGGCCGCCAATTGCACAACCGCCAGGCCTAGCCGGTCCGGGTCACCGATTTGCCGATGATTACGAGCCTCGAAGACCGCCAGCGTGCGCGCACGAAATTCGGCGTAATCCTCAAGTGCCCGGGTGCCGAGCTTGAGCATTCGGCTGTCGAGAAAGTCAGTACGAAACGCCCCGGGCTCCAACAGCGTCAGGCGGATGCCGAACTCGGCGACTTCCTCGGCCAGGGCTTCGGAAAACCCTTCAATCGCAAACTTCGACGCCGAATACATCGAGGCCCCTCGCACGCCCTTGAAGCCGCCATTGGACGACATCATCACCAGGTGGCCGCTGCGCTGGCGGCGCATCACCGGCAGCACCGCGCGGGTGACGTTGAAGGTGCCGAACACGTTGGTGGCGAACTGGCGCTCGATGGCCTCGGGTTCGACTTCCTCGAAAGGCCCGAACTGTCCGTAGCCGGCGTTATTGACCAGCACATCGATGCGTCCGAATCGTGCGATGGCTGCGGCCACCACCGTTTGGGCCTGTTGCTCATCGCGGATGTCCAGGGCGGCGGTCATCACTTGGTCGCCGCTGTAGGTTTGATCCAGGCGGGCCAGGTCCAGGTCGGTGACCACCACCTGGTCGCCGTGGTCCAGCGCCGCGCGGGCGATGCCGGCACCCAGGCCGCCAGCGCTGCCGGTAATCATCCAGACCCGGCTCATAGCGGCATCTCGCTGCTGATCCAGTCGAGGATCGAGCTATGACGCGGCGCCCAACCCAGCTCGGCACGCGCACGCTTGGCCTTGACCCGGCTATTGGTGCCGAAGGTGTAATGCACGTGCATCGGGTCCCAATGTCGCTCGGCTTCTTCGGCCGGCCATGACTGCACCGCGCCGAGGTTCATGCGCTCGGCCAGTGCGGCGGCCATATCGATAAACGACGCTTCACCGTTCTCCAGAAAATAAAACGCGCCGGCCGGGGCTTTTTCCATGGCCAACAGGAACAGTTGCGCAACGTCATCAATGTGCACGTTTGACCAGCGATTGACCCCGCGCCCAACGATACGCATCACCCCGGTTTCCCGAGCGCGGGCCATCAGGAATGGCAGTTGGAAGCTGTGATCGGACAGGCCATGGCCCACGCCATAGATATTGCTCGGGCAGATCACAACGCTGCGAATGCCCAGGTTGGCGGCGGCCATCATGCGCAGGTCGATGTCGTAGCGGGCTTGCTTGGGGGCCTCGATGATGAACGGCGTGTCTTCGTCGAAAATGTGTTCGGACAGCGTATTACCCAACGCATCATCGCCGATGATGCTGGAGCCGCTGGTGTGGATCAGCAGTTTGCCTGAGCCACGCAGCGCCTCGATAAACGCGTCGACGGCGCCGGCGTGGTCGCTGTTGGCGGCATCGATCACGGCATCGGCCTGGCGAGCTTCGTCGATCAGTAATTGGCGGTCATCCAGGCTGCCGATCACTGGAGTGATGCCCTGGGCATGCAGGCGCCCGGCTTTCTGCGAGTCCCGCAGCAGGCCGCGCACGCTGTGCCCTTGGGCAATCAAGTGATGGGCGACGCTGCCGCCGACGAAACCATTGGCACCGGTAAGGAAAATCTTCATGGGTAAAAGCCTGTGGCTGGGGAACGAGCCACCACCATAGGCTTGAACAATTAGCGGAAAAACAGGCTTCAGTTCTGTTTAGAATGGACTCCGGAGTCCTTAATGGGTAAGCGTATGGAAAGCCTGAATGCCATCGGCGTATTTGTTGCGGCGGCTGAAGCCCGCAGCTTTGTCGGCGCGGGCAGGGCGCTGGGCATCTCGGCGTCGGCGGTGAGCAAGAGCATTGCCCGGCTGGAGGCAAAGTTTGGTGTGCGGCTGTTCCATCGCAGCACCCGCAGCATCACCCTCACGGCCCAGGGCACGCAGTTTGTCGAGCGCTGCCGGCGGGTACTCGCGGAACTGGAAGTGGCGGGTGAAGAACTGTCGCAAACCCTTGCCGCGCCCCAGGGACCGCTGCGGGTTGGCCTGCCGATGATTGCCCGGCCGTTCCTGGGGATGTTCGGTGAGTTCCAGGCGTTGTACCCGCAGATCCAGCTGGACCTGGATTTCAACGACCGTCTGGCAGACGTGATTGCCGAAGGTTTCGATGCAGTGATCCGCAGCGGTGCGCCGAAGGATTCAGGGTTGTCGGCACGCCCACTGGGCACTTATCGAATGTTGGTCGTTGGCTCCCCGGATTATCTGGCTCGGAACGGAACGCCGCGTTGCCCGGAAGACCTGCACGCACATCGCTGCATCCATTTCCGCTTTCCTGCCTCCGGCAAACTCCAGGCCTGGCAGATGCGCCGTGACGAGCGCGCGCTTGAACTTGAGCTGCCGCGCTCGATGATCTGCAATTCGGTGGAAGGGCGCATGGAGCTCGCCGTGCAAGGCCAGGGCATGACTTATGCAGCGGACTTCGTGGTACGCGACGCGTTGGCAGACGGGCGTCTGGTGGAGGTGCTCGGGGATTACACCTGGGAGGGTGGCCAATTCAACCTGCTGTGGCCGTCGGGGCGACAGGTGCCGCCCAAGCTGCGGGTGTTTATCGAGTTTATTGTTGCGAACATGCCGTTGGTGCGTGGAGCGCCTTAGCCCGGCATCGCACTGGTTAAACCACCACTGGTCGACATTTCCCATGTTGATGTCGATTAAGCGCCTGATGGATCGACTACAAGCACAACAACCCGTCGAATCAGGAGAGTGATCATGTCTTACGTAGATGGCTGTGTCATCGCGGTGCCCACCGCAAAGCGCGAACAATTCATCCAGCACGCCAAAGCCGCCGCCGTGGTGTTCAAGGAACACGGTGCGCTGAATATCATCGAGTGCTGGGGCGATGACGTGCCCCAGGGGCAGGTGACCTCGTTTCCCATGGCGGTCAAGCTCAAGGAGGATGAAACCGTGGTGTTTTCCTGGATCGTCTGGCCGTCGCGGCAGGTGCGTGACGTCGGGATGAGCAAGGTGATGGAGGACCCGCGCCTGAAGGCGGACGTCAATCCGATGCCGTTTGATGGGCAACGGATGATCTATGGCGGGTTTGAGATGATCCTCAACACTTGAGGCCAGGTGTTCACGGACTGCAGCTGTAGTCCGATCGCCTGTTGCAGGGTAGGACCGACGATACCTCCGGTGCAAGACCAGTACGAAAACTCCGCAAAACAAGGACATGACGCGATTTGTCTGACAGAACCGTCGGGTAGACAACCCGGCGGGGTGGGCTAAGTTCAAGGCGCCTCCCATGACGGGAGGTCTTCAATCAAGGAGTGACTGAAATGAACAAACCCCAGACTCAACTCAAGCATGGTCGCGTCGTGACCCCGGCCAGCCGTGGCGCGGTAGCGGTAGAACGCGGGCTGCTGGAAGGCTGGCAAGTCAACGAAATGGAAGGCGGCAAGAACTTCCCGGCCCTCAACGCAGGCCCGTTTCCGGCGCCTTACGAAACCGACGATCAAAGTGTCACGCCACCCGCTGACGGGCACATCCTCAGCGGCGGCAAAACCGACGCCCGCGACTGCGTCAACTTCACCGACGAAGAAATGGGTAAAAAGCTCAACACCCCGTTTAACTGGCCGTTACTGAATGTTGAAGCCGGCCAGGTGTTCAAGGTGCAGTGGGCTTACACCGCCGCGCACGTAACCCGTGGCTATCGCTGGTTGATCACCAAGGACGGTTGGGACCCCAAGCAGCGCATCAGCCGCGCTCAACTGGAGGCCAAGCCTTTCTTTGAGGACTTCTACACCCAGGTGCCGTATTACCAGCACTCGGCAGAATTGAAGGCCAAGGTTGAACATCAAGTGACATTGCCCAAGGGCAAGAAGGGCCGGCATGTGCTGGTGTTGATGTGGATCGTGGCCAATACCGGCAATGCGTTCTATCAGGCGTTTGACGTCGATTTCAACTAGCGGCAACTGAACCTGGAGGAACAACATAATGTGGCGAGGGAGCTTGCTCCCGCTGGGCTGCGGAGCAGCCCTAAAAATCAGGGGCGCTTCGCACCCCAGCGGGAGCAAGCTCCCTCGCCACAGGTGTTGCGTTCAGCACAAGATCAATCAGCGCTGGGCCAACCAGTAATCATGCAGCGCACGGGCCGCAGGTTCGATCGCTGCTACTCGTTGCTGATGGGCATCAACATCCAGGTCTGCCGGCAGTTCGAAGTTGTCCTGCTCGGCGCACCAGGAAATCTTCTCCAGTTGCCCGGCCTGTTCGGCGGGCAGCTCTGGCCAGTTGCCAATGGCGGCGCCACGGATATAGCCAAAGCACCATTCTTCCGCCAGGGTCAGTGGCTGGTCCTGATGCTCGGTTTCTTCGAAACGCGCTTTAAAGCCTTGGGCATCGGTCGCCAGTTGCGTGGCGATGGCGTTCATATGCCGCACGCACAGTTCAAGGAACTGCCCGGCTTCTTCCGGGCTTTCCCAATCCGGGTTCTGCCCGCCAAAGATCCCCGGGAACCATTCGGCAACGTCCACTTGGGCAGGGCTTGAAACCAGTGCGGTGAAGTAGCCGTCAAGTTCGGCCAGGTTCAGCACCGAATGGTCGTCGCCGTACTTGAGCAGCGTTTCGTCGATGAACTCGAAATCGGCGGGGGCGAGGGGTTGGTCGTGCATGGGCATATCCTTTGTGCGTAGAACGCCGCTGATGGGGCGGCTTAAAGCGCGGAGGATGGCGCGTGTCGGGGTTTTAATCCAGCTTCTTCAACGCTTTTCCCACATGACGCACAGCTTGCTCATGCACATCGAACCCGCCACCGCGAGGATGATAGGCACCAGGAAGTCATGGTCGATGCGGGTGAATTCCGCCACCAGTACAATCGCCGTCAACGGCATGCTCATGCTCGATGCCAGGAACGCCGCCGCACCGATGATCGCGAACGCCCCCAGGGGCACGCCGGGCCACAGCAGGTTCCAGGCGCCACCGAGGATGATCGCGAGCAACGCGCCGTTGGCCAGCGCCGGGGTCAACAGGCCACCTTCGGCACCGGCGCGCAGGCTGCTGGCGGTGATCAGCACCTTGACCACCAGCAGCACGGCGGCCAGGGCGATGGTCAGCTCGTTGTCGAAGCCCAACTGCGCCGGGCCCTTGCCGTTGCCGAGGATTTGCGGCAGGAAAATCGCCAGGCCACCGATGAGGGTGAAGTTGATCAACGACAGCACCGGCAGTCGCCAGCCACGGGCGGCGTTGCTGCGGGCAGCGCCGGTCAGGCGGGTGAACCCGTAGGCGGCGAGGCCAAACACCGGGCCGCAGATCAATGCCCAAGCGATCAGGCCCGGGCTGAGCACGAAGTGCGGCACCACGTATTGCGCCTCAGCCCCCAAGCCAATCCAGGCCACCGATGCGCCGATGGCCGAGGTGGCCAGGGCAATCACGGCCGCCGGCCAACTGAACACGCCCACCAACACTTCGAGCACAAACACCGCGCCCCCCAGCGGCACGTTGTACACCGCCGCCAGCCCGGCACCCGCGCCGCACGCAACAATCAACCGATGCATGTCCGGCGCCAGGCGCGCCCGCTGTGACAACCAGGTGGCGGCCAGCGCGCCGACTTCCCGTGGCGCCACTTCACGGCCCAAGGGCGAGCCGAGGGCCACGGTGATGATTTGCAGCACGGCGTGGGCGAGGGTGGTCTTGGGCGGCATGATCGGCGCGTCGGCCGAGACCGCTTGCTTGATGCTCACCAAGGGGCGGCCATAACGGTAGATCAACCACCAACCCACGCCGGCTATCAGGCCGCAGGTGATCAGCACCAACACCCGGCGTTCGGGGGCGGCGGCGGTGACGCCGAGCAAAAAGGTTTCATGGCTGATCAGGCTGTCGAGGCTGTAGCCGTAGGCCAGGTGCTGGATTCCGTGCAGCAGCAAGGCGAGGAGCATGCCGCCCAGGCCGGCGCCGATGCCGGTGAAGATGACGACGAGGGCAAGAATCAGCAGCGAACGGGTTTTTGAGGGCATGAAGGGTCCAGGGAGCCGGGTTTTCCAGCCCGATTCTATAGCGCAATGGTGACGCCATAGCCCCGAGATGTAATGCAACTGCGCGAACTGGCCTTCCACAACATTGCATTACGTTCAGATTACTTTAACGGCCCGGCCAATTGCCTGAATCGGACCTGTCGGCCTGCCGGTTTTCGATCCGCCCGGATTTTCCAGGGTCAGCTCAAACAGCTGGTTCGGCGCCAGTGGCGGGAGTTTGTCCAGCGGCACCGACAACGTCTGCCCGGGCTTGACCAAGCCCAGCGACACGGGGCCTTGCCAGTCTTCGCCCTTGGTCCAGAACTGCAAGGTCTTGTCCGCCGGCACTTCCATGACGCCCAGTGGAATCAGCTGGATTTCCTGAGTGTTACTCGCCTGGATCACCCAGCCCGGCGCCTGGTTTTGCGGGGCTACCAGCACCACCACATAAGCGGTCGGGTTGATGGCAGCCGTACGGGTCAGTAGCAGCGTCGCCAACACCAGGCTTGCCGCGATGCCGGCACCGGCCAGCCCGCGCCACAGGGCCAGCCGGTTCCACCACCAGACGGGCGAATCGTGAGTGGCTGAATGCCCCAGGCTGCGCTCGATGCGTCGCCATAAATACACCGACGGCGTTGCGGGCGCGGCCTGTTCGGTCAATGGCAGCAGGCGCTGCTCCCAGGCGTCCACCGCTGCGCGCAACGCGGTGTCGGTTGCCAGGCGTTGTTCTACCTCGGCACGCTGCTCGGCGGGCAAGGTGCCGAGCACATATTCGCTGGCCAGTTCATCGATGCTGTTCATGCCATGCACTCACGCAATGCCGCGAGGCTGCGTTTGATCCACGCTTTCACGGTGCCCAATGGGGTGCCGAGTTTGTGCGCGATTTCGCTGTGGGAATAACCGTCTACATACGCATGCAGGATGCAGTTGCGGCGGGCCGGGTCGAGTTGTTCGAGGCAACTGTAGATCCGCCCCGAGCGCGCCTGATAGTCGAAGGGGTCGGTGTGCTCTGCGCTTTCGTGCTCTTCGCTGAGGGGCACTTCGCGTCCATTGCTGCGCACGGCATTCAGCGCCAGGTGCCGGGTCACGCTGTACACCCAGCCGCGGGCCGAGCCCTTGTGCGGGTCAAAGCTGGCGGCGCCCTTCCAGATCTTGATAAAGGCGTCATGCACGATGTCTTCGGCCACCGCCTTGTCGCGCACGATGCGCAAGGCGACCCCCAGCAGCCGGCTGCTTTCCTGTTGGTACAGTCGGCGCAAGGCCGGTTGTTCGCCACGGCCGCAGGCCAGCAGGCATGCTTCATAGTCAAAATCGGCTTCAGGCAAAGACAGGGCTTCCTGGTGGATGCCCCGGCGGTAAGCCCGGGGCGCTTTCGCAGCAGCGTAGACGAGTTTGGTTAATTGGCCGCCCAGAAGATGTAGTCAGCCTGGTACTTCACCACTGCCTGCTTGCCCTTGTTGGCCGCGGTGCATTCGGTGCTCGGAGCCACGCCACCCTTGAGGGCGACCCGCTGAATGTAGGCGACGCCACTCATCGCGCCCTTGCCTTCGGCGGGGTTGGCCTTGACCAGTTGATAGGGCAGGTTGCCGGGGCTGGACGGCGCCACCGCCAACTGGGTGCCGGTGACTTTCGAACCGTCCTTGGCCTGCCAGGTGGCCGGCGGGCCGAAGTAGCTGCCGACCTGCTGGCCATTGCGGTCATTGAGCACGGCCTTGGGCCCGACGAAAAACCATTCGGTCTGGCCGGCAGCGTTGGCCTTGTCGCGGCACTCGTAAGTGATTTCGCCGACCCCGGTGGTTTCCATTGCCACCTTGTGACCGTCCGGCACTTTGATGCTGTCGGGTAAACCGGTCTGGGCAAAGGCAGTCGGTGCAGCGGCGAACAGGCAGGTCACGCAGAACAGGGCTTTGGCGTTCATCGGTGTCTCTCCGTAGGGGCAGCAAGGCGCTGCTACCTGTACTACCCACGACACGCGAAAACGGATGCAGCGATTAGAAAATAAATCAGCAAGGGCGCACACTGTGGCCCCCGCACTACCAGAGGAGCGATTGGCAATGACCGGTGTTCACACGTCTGCTCAACAGGGTTTCTCTACTCAGGCCGTCACGTACGCCCAAGGCCGGCCTGACTATCCACGGCAACTCACGGGTTGGCTGACCGATGCCCTGCAAATCAATCCCCAGTCCACGGTCATCGACCTGGGGGCCGGCACTGGCAAGTTCACCCGCTTGCTCAGCACCGTGGCGCCAACGTTGATTGCGGTCGAGCCGGTGGAGGCGATGGGCGCGCAGTTGAAGAAACTGCTGCCGGATGTGCGCCTGCTGTCGGGCACCGCCGAAGCCATCCCCCTTGAAGCGGCCACCGCCGATGCGCTGGTGTGCGCCCAGGCATTCCACTGGTTCTCCACGGAAGCGGCCCTGGCGGAAATTCACCGGGTGCTCAAGCCGGACGGCCGCCTTGGGTTGATCTGGAATGTGCGGGATGAGTCGGTGGACTGGGTTGCGGCGATCACCGAGATCATCACGCCCTACGAGGGTGACACCCCGCGTTTTCACACCGGGCGTTGGCGCGAGGCGTTCACGGGTGAGTATTTTTCCGCCCCCGAGATGACCTGCTTCCCCTACAGCCATGTGGGCAGCCCTCAGGAAGTGATCATGGATCGCTTTCTCTCCGTGAGCTTTATCGCAGCGCTGCCGCCGACGGAAAAAGCACGGGTGACCGAGCAGTTGCAGGCGCTGATCAACACGCATCCGGCGTTGCGCGGTCGTGAGACGGTCGCCTTCCCGTATCAGACCCAGGCCTACCGCAGCCAGCGACTGGCCAGAAAGGCATAAAGTCAGAACGTTTTGATATAAGTGGTTATAAGAAAAATCGCTATGCTGCGGCCAGAATTTTATAAGGCCGCAGGTAGTTGTAATGGATGTAGGTAATTTTGGTTTCTCGATTGCTGGCCTGATTGTTGGATTTATCGTGGGTATGACCGGTGTCGGCGGTGGTTCGTTGATGACGCCGATCCTGCTCTGGTTCGGCATCAACCCGGCCACCGCCGTGGGCACCGACCTGTTGTATGCCGCCATCACCAAGTCGGGTGGTGTGCTGGTCCACAGCAAGAATCGCAACATCGACTGGACCATCACCGGCTGGTTGACCCTGGGCAGCGTGCCTGCGGTATTGCTGACCTTGTGGTTCCTCAAGAGCCTGGACACTGATCCGGCGGCCTTGAACGCGGTCATCAAGCAATCCCTGGGCGTGGTGTTGCTGCTGACGGCCACGGCGATCCTGTTCAAGAACAAGCTGTTGGCCTTCGCCCAGCGGCATGCCGGCGACGACTACAAGATGGCGCCGCGCAACCTCAATGCGCTGACCATCGTTACCGGCGCGATCCTCGGCACCATGGTTGCCCTGACCTCCATCGGCGCCGGCGCCCTGGGCACCGTGGCGCTGTTTATCCTGTACCCGTTCCTGGCTACTAAGCGCCTGGTGGGCACTGAAATCGCCCACGCCGTGCCGCTGACCCTGGTCGCAGGCCTCGGCCACGCGAGCATGGGTAACATGGACTGGACCCTGCTGGGCTTCCTGTTGCTGGGCTCGCTGCCGGGGATTTATGTCGGCAGCCACATGGCCGGCAAGGTCCCGGACGGGATATTGCGTCCTTGCCTGGCGTTCATGCTGGTGATGATTGGCTTCAAGCTGGCGCTTTAACGCGCTGGCCCATTGCCGATCTGCCATACAAACGGCGGCTCGGTGCCATTGATCACCCAGTCGCCGACAATCCGCGCCTTGTAGATCACCGGGTTGTGGGACGACACCGTCCGTGCGTTGCGCCAATGCCGATCGAGGGCTTTGCCCTGGCGCACATCCGAAGCCCCCAGCGCGTTGAACAGTTCAGTGGTGGCGCGCTGGATCAGTTCCGAGACCACCACCTGCGCCGTGGCTGACTCAATCTCGGCCGCCACGTTGGCTTCGCGCTCGACGGCATCGTCCCCACCAAACCGCGCCACATAAGCCCACTGCGCCGGAACCGCGGCCTTCAGCGCGCTGGCTTCGGCGGCATACACCAGTGCTGCGACTTCGCCCACCACCTGCTGTATCTGCGAATCCTGGCTCACATGGGCCGCATTGCCGTGGCTGTAGATCCGCTTGCGGCTGCGCACCTGATGCGTCACATCCTTGAGGGCCGCGCGGCCGATACCGGCCAGGGTGGCGAGCAGTACCAACTGGTAGAACGCAGTCTGGTATTTAAAGCGGGTAGCAAAGTCGATGACGTTTTCTGCCTCCACCACCGCATCGGTAAAACGCGAGGTACCGCTGCCGGTGGTGCGTTGGCCAAAGCCGTCCCAGTCATCGCTTTGCACCACGCCGGGCTGGCGGGTGCGGGTGGCGGCAATCACGTCGCCGCCGGTGTCGCTGCGTTGGGCGTAGACGTCGATCCAGTCGGAAAACAGGCTGCCGGTGCTGTAGAACTTCTCACCGTTGAGTTTCCATTTATCGCCGTCGGGGCTGACTTGAGTGACGACATCGCCGATGGCCACGCTGCCGATTTCGGTCCAGGCGCAGCCGACGATGTCGCCGTCGACAAAGCGTTTGAACCAGATGTCCCGCGCTGCGCCAGGTGCGGTGTTCAGGCGGTCTTCGGCAAACGCGAAATGCCCACGCAGGGCCTGGGGCACGTTGGAGTCGGCTTCGGCGAGCTCGATCAGCAGTTCAAACAGCTGGGGCAGGGAAGCGCCGCCACCGCCGTATTCCACCGGAACGCGCACGGCGCCAAAGCCGGCTTGCTTGAGCCATTGGATCGGCTCGTAGGGCAGGGCGCGGGTGTGTTCGCGTTCTACGGCACCCTCGGCGATGCGCTGGAAAATCGGGCGGAAGCGTTCGGCCAGGGCGTGATAATCGACGCCGGTGGACAGTGGATTGATCACGTGGTGTTCGGTCATGGGGACGGTTCCTGGGCAGTTGGACAATGGAGCTATTGCACGGTCCATGCCGGGTGCCAACGACCGTGTTTGCGGGCGCGGGGCGGATTCAACTGTTGCTGCGGCAACAGCAAAACGACAAACCACTGCAATCCATGACACCTTCCCGCAGGTTGCTTTTCGCCCATTTCCGCGCGCCAGGCCACTTGGGCCGGGCTTCTCACGGTCACTGGCACAGTTGCTGCTCCCTACGCTGTACATGCCAATCCGCGAGGTACAGTCCGATGAGTCAGCAAGCCGTTAAATTTGCCTACTGGGTGCCCAACGTCAGTGGGGGGCTGGTGGTCAGCAAGATCGAACAGCGCACCCACTGGGGCATCGACTACAACCGCAAGCTGGCGCAATTGGCCGAAGAAGCCGGCTTCGAATACGCCCTGACGCAGATTCGCTTCACCGCCGGTTATGGCGCTGAATACCAGCATGAGTCCGTCGCGTTCAGCCACGCGTTGCTGGCGGCCACCACCAAGCTCAAGGTAATCGCGGCAATCCTGCCCGGCCCTTGGCAACCGGCGCTGGCGGCCAAGCAACTGGCAACCATCGACCAACTCACCAACGGCCGCGTCGCCGTGAATATCGTCAGCGGCTGGTTCAAGGGTGAGTTCCAGGCCATCGGCGAACACTGGCTGGAGCACGACGAGCGTTATCGCCGCTCCGAGGAATTCATTCGCGCCCTGAAAGGCATCTGGACCCAGGACAACTTCACCTTCCGCGGTGATTTCTACCGCTTCGACAACTACAGCCTCAAGCCCAAGCCACTGGGCGAACCGCACCCGGAAATCTTCCAGGGCGGCAGTTCACGGGCCGCGCGTGACATGGCCGCGCGGGTGTCAGACTGGTACTTCACCAACGGCAACACCCCGGAAGGCATCAAGGCCCAGGTGGACGATATTCGTGCCAAGGCCGCTGCCAACCACCATTCGGTGAAAGTCGGGGTCAACGCGTTTGTGATCGCCCGCGACACCGAGGAAGAAGCCCGCGCCGTGCTCGCGCAAATCATCGAGCAGGCCGACCCGGAAGCCGTCAATGCGTTTGGCGACGCTGCGAAGCAGGCCGGCAAGGCATCGCCGGAAGGCGAGGGCAACTGGGCCAAGTCGACCTTTGAGGATCTGGTGCAATACAACGACGGCTTCAAGACCAACCTGATCGGTACCCCGCAACAGATCGCCGAGCGCATCGTCGCCTTGAAAGCGGTCGGCGTGGACCTGGTGCTGGCGGGTTTCCTGCATTTCCAGGAAGAAGTCGAGTACTTCGGCCAGCGCGTGTTGCCGCTGGTGCGCGAGCTGGAAGCCAAGGCCGGGATCAAGCAAGTCGCCTGAACACCACCACCGCCGCACGCAATTTGTTATTGCCGAACCGGCACATTCGCTCGAACTCCCCGTGGCTGACCGGCAAGTGCTGACAGTCCATGGGTTGGCGGTGCTGGCTGTGGTCGACGTCCGGGTCATGCAGGTAGACGAAGTCTTCGTCGCAGTCGGTGACGATCACCCAATGGGGCGACTTGGAGCGGGTCAGCCGGTAGCTGCTGATCAACACCAGCGGCTGTCCACCGTCGCGCAGTACCTGGGGTAGATCCAGCGGGCCGCCGAGTACTCGCTCAACGTCACTCAAGGCCAACTCTTCCTCGAAGGCGTCATGCACCAAGCGCATGACGTCTTTTTTACGCGCATCACGCACTCCGTCGAGAAACAACGGCCCGCTGACGTTGACCTGCATGCGTACCCGAAAGCCCCGGCGCCAGGCGGCAAGTGCCAGGCCTTGGGGGCTGCAACCGCCATGGCCGGCGGTCATGAACACGGTGGTTGCTTCGCGCCAGATTTGCAGTTCTTCCCGGCGCTGGGCCACACGCGCAGGTTCCAGGGCACCCATGGCCATCAGCAGGCTGGCGGCGCCACAGGTGAAGTCGGTGGTCTGTTGGTAATAGGGCACACTCAAGGCCCGCGCGTCCTGATGCTGGAGGATGCGTTTCTCCAGGCGCAGTGCCGGGGCGTGGTCTTCGTAGTAGTCGTTGATCAGGGCAAAGCGCCGATAGCCGTTGCGCTCGTACAGGGCGATGGCGCCGGGGTTGTCGGTGCGCACTTCCAGGCGCAGGTAGGCGCAGTCATGTTCTACGGCGCAGGCTTCGATGCGCGTCAGCAGTTGCTTGCCCAGTCCCAGGCCCCGGGAGGACTCGGCGATGGCGATGGAATACAGGCGCGCCAACGAGGTGCCCCGGTGGAACAGCACCAGGGCGTAGCCCAGCAAATCGTCATCTTTTTCTGCCACCAGCAGTTGCCCGTGGGCGCGGCTGACCATCCACTGGAAGCTGCGGGTGGAGAGCCGGTCCGTGGTGAAACAGTGCTGTTCCAATGCCACCAATGCAGGCACGTCATCGGGTGTTGCAACGCGAAAGGAAAGAGCCATGTGACCGCCGTAAAAGTTGCGTAACGAAACGGGACTTCTCTAAAAGATCGTGCTTAATAGAAAAGGTCTAGTTCTCTAAAGCGGATCAATCAATATGTCAGCGGTACAAGGTCATTGGCGTGAAGTATCCGAGCAAACAGTGGCGGCGACAATAACTTCCAACGGTTATTTTTCCAGCCCTCCCAAGAGTGCAAGTCAAGTCGTGATCATTGTCGAGCGCAAGGAAGACTGGGCGTCGTACTTTCCCAGCGAAGACATCGTCACCGCCCAGGAATACCTTGAGCAAACCCGGGAAAGCGAGACGGGCAAGCGGGTCCAGGTGATCAACCTGTGCCGCAGCTACAAGTACCTGGGGCACGGTTACTACTGCTCGCTGCTGGCCGAGGCGCGGGGCCACAAGGTGATTCCGTCGGTGCGCACCATCAGCGAGTTGACCAAAAAATCACTGTATGGCCTGGCCCTGGATGACCTGGATAAAACCCTCGACAAAGCCTTGAGTCACCATCTCTACAGCAACACAGAAGGCTTCACCCTGACACTTTACTTTGGCCGAACCAATATTGAACCCTTGCAGGATTTGGCCCGTCAGTTGTTTGAAGCGTTCCCTTGTCCAATCCTGTTAGTTGAGTTTCGCAAGAATAACGGCTGGCACATCGAAGGCATCAAGTCTGGCGTATTGCACAAGTTGCGCGATGACCAGGAAGATCAGTTTGCCAACGCGCTGGACAACTTCAGCCGCAAGATTTGGCGCCAACCGCGCTCCCGACGTTTGGCCCGCTACGACCTGGCGATCCTGCATGACCCGCAGGAACAATTGCCGCCATCCAACGCCCGCGCTCTCGAGAACTTTGTACGCGTCGGCAAGGGCCTGGGCATCGATGTGGAACTGATCGAACGCAAGGACTACGCCCGCCTGGCCGAATACGACGCCTTGCTGATCCGCGAGACCACCAGCGTCGACAACCACACCTACCGCTTCGCCAAAAAGGCCGAGAGCGAAGGGCTGGTGGTGATGGACGACCCTGCGTCGATCCTGCGCTGCACCAACAAGGTCTACCTCACCGACCTGCTGAAAAGCCACCAGTTGGGCATGCCCGCCACCGAAATTCTCTACAAGGAACGACCCGAAGACTTTGAACGGGTGGGCGAGCGCCTTGGCTTCCCGCTGGTGCTGAAGATCCCCGACGGGTGTTTCTCCCGTGGCGTGATCAAGGTCGAAAGCCAGCAAGCGCTGCTGACCGCCACCGCGGAACTGTTCGAGCATTCAGTGTTGCTGCTGGCCCAGGAATTTTTCTACACCGAGTACGACTGGCGCATCGGCGTCCTCAACCGCAAACCGATCTTTGCCTGCCAGTACTTCATGTCCAAGGGCCATTGGCAGATCTACAACCACAAGGCCATCGGCCAGGACATCAATGGCGAGTGCCGCACCCTGGCGGTTCACGAAGCACCCAAGGCCGTGGTGGAACTGGCGGTAAAAACCGCCAACCTGATCGGCGATGGCCTGTACGGCGTCGACCTCAAGCAATCCGGCGACAAGGTGGTGGTGATCGAGGTCAACGACAACCCCAACATGGACGCCGGTATCGAAGACGCCTACCTGCAAGACGACTTGTATTCCCTGGTACTGGAAGAGTTCGTACGACGCCTGGAGTTGAAGCGTCAAGGCCAGGTGTGGTGACGCGCGATGATCCAGCGCTTTGAATTAACCGATGGCAAGTTGTACAACAGCCTGGGGGACGGCGGGGATGTCTTGCTGTTCAGCAATCCGGACCCTCACGAGCGCAAGTACCTGCGCGACTGCTACAAGCTTGATGAGCACGCCCTGGCCTCGGCGCTCGACCCGGACGAAGTGTCCCGCATCGAGTTCCACCCCGATAACCTGTTCCTGATCTGGAAGCGCCCGGAAAACTATTCCGGCGGCGGCAACCTGGTGTTTGAAGTGTCGTCCTGCGGCCTGCTGTTTTCCGGGGACCAACTCTTGGTGATCGCCACCGACGACAGCCAACTCTCCGGGCTGGGCTCACGCCGGCCGTTACGCACGCCACTGGATGTGTTGCTGGACCTGCTGCTCAACAACATCCACCACTACCTGGGCCACCTCAAGGTGATCAAGATGATCGCCCGGGAGTTGCAGCAGCAGTTCAACGCATCGATGAGCAACCGCCACCTGATGCAGATGTTCAACCTCAGCGAAAGCCTGATCTATTACATCAACGCCTTGCACAGCAACGGCGCGGTGCTGACGCGCCTGCGTAACCATGGGGAAAAGGAGCATTTCAGCGCTGAGACCCTGGGCTTGATCGATGACCTGATCATCGAGAACAACCAGTGCTACAAGCAGGCGGAGATTTACTCCAACGTGTTCTCCGGGCTGATCGATGCCCGGGGCAACCTGATGAACAACAGCATGAACAACCTGCTGCGCAAGCTGACGTTGATCAACGTGGTGTTCCTGCCGCTGAACCTGATTGCGAGTGTGGGCGGGATGTCGGAATTCAGCATGATGACGGCGGGGACGCCGTGGTGGATTTCGTATCCGTTGTTTTTGGCAGCGATGGGGCTGGGGGCGGGGTTGATGGTGTTGGCGTTGAAGCGGATCGCGGGGAGTGGCGACAAGGCAGTTTGACTAAAATCTTGAATATCACTGAGGTC